>CAZXSC010000039.1:0-22389 GCA_964643045.1 uncultured Rhodospirillaceae bacterium | reverse complement strand
ATTTTGAGACTGAAAAGGTTGAAGACGGCCATATGATAATGCTTACCAATCCTGGAAAACTTGTTGCGCTTCTTCTAGATGTGAAATAGTCGCCATGTAATTCTTTGACAAGTTACCGGGATAATTCTTCCTGCGCTTAAGGCCATGTACTCCACCATAATCATCAACATTTAGTTTATGGTTGCCTGATTTACCCCACGTTTATTTGCAATGGAGACATGGATTCCCCTTCTACCATGGACTCAAACATTCGAGCCATTAATTCTAGGCGGATTGTTTTATGTTCACTTGAGGCCCACAGATTATAAATTTCATCGGGGTCTTCTTTGATATTGTATAGTTCACCCCAATCTTTCCCAGAATAATATGAAATTCTCCACTCCTTATCGACGAATGTTTTGACACGCATATGCCGAGTATCCCCCGGTAGCGGTATTGTTGTCTGCTGCTGAATAAGAATACCGTCATGGGGTGAAAATTCCTCATCGAAAAGCATCTTGGTTAAATCTTTACCTTGCATTCCTGCGCAGGATGCCAGTCCGGCTCTTGCCAGTATTGTATTTGGTATATCTTGGGAACAAGCAAGCTCTTTTGAGACGGTCCCTGGGCTCTTATCTTTTGGATCAGCCCAAATAAATGGCACTCGGATTATTCCTTGATAGTGCAAGAGTGCCTTTTGCATGATACCGTGGTCACCCATCCAGTCACCGTGATCACTGGTAAAAATAATAACTGTGTCTTCATCCAGATCTAGATCTTTTAGCCTTCCTAATATTCGCCCGACACTGTCATCAATGAACGCAATCATGCCGTAGGTTAAGGCGGTTATTTGTTTTGCTTCATCTTCATACACGGCATAAGGCCTAACCCACTCCCTATCAGCTTCACCGCTGGCAAGCTGTTCATGAAAACGCTTTAGTATGGGTGTTTGGTCGTGGGCATTATGATAAAATGATTTAGGCAATACTATGTCTTCAGGATTATATAAATCCCAATATTTTCCTGGTGGAGTAAACGGGTGGTGGGGGTCGTTAAAACTACACTGTATAAAAAATGGCGCATCACGCCCTGCACTGGTATAGTTGTCAAGAAAATCGAGCGTCATTTCTGTAATATAGTTAGTCGGATAGAGCTCGGCAGGCATACGTGGTTTTTTCGCTTGAGGAGCATTATAGCGACTATCTGGCTCGGGATTGACATTAGAAAGATTCTTCTCAGCATCAGGAAAACGTTCATTGAGCCAATGCGTATAATGGCCCTTAACCCCATCACCATGCCATGTCGTAATTCGAAAATTTTTAAATCCATAATGGGGACCTTCGTTTTCATCGTCGACCGGGTCCTTAGAATCAGTAAATCTAAGTTCTCGCTCATATTCGGGCCCTGACCTTAACGTCATTATCGAATCGCGTAAGTGTTCGGGAGGTTGGTCAAGATTAGATACATTAGCAGATTCGATTGGCTTTTCTGTTGTAAAATTCTGAAAGTGTGATTTGCCAAATAATGCAGTTTCATAACCTGCGGCCTGGAGCAAGTGAGGAAAGCAGACAGTGTCAAGTGAAATGGGAATTCCATTGACACGCACCCCATGTTGAGTAATCGACTGGCCGGTCATAATTGTAGCTCGGTTAGTTTGGCAAATACCCGAGTTTACATAAAACCTTTCAAATCTTCTGCCGCGTCGTGCTATTGAATCGATATGGGGAGTTTCTAATATGCTATTGCCGGCACAACTTAAATGATCCGCCCGCTGCTGATCGGTCATAATAAATAGAAAATTTGGTCGTTTTTTTTTCATTTTCAGAAACGAACTACATTCGAATTCATAAGATTTACGTCTTTGCATCCCCAACAACACCCGAGGCACGAATTTCAGAAATTTCTTCAGATGAGTATTCGAGAACGTCGGCCAGAATCTCATTCGTATGTTCACCGAGCAAAGGTGACCGTAAAACGTCTACAGGCGAGTCTGATAATTTAACTGGATTACCAACCGATAGGTATTTTCCGCGCTCAGGGTGGTCCACTTCCACGACTGTTCCTGTATCCCGCAAGGACTGTTCCTCGGAAATTTCTTTCATCGACAAGATCGGACCAACAGGAATGTTTAATGGATTGCAAATTTCCATAACTTCGAATTTAGTTTTCGTCATCGTCCAATCTTCAATCGCACCAAACATTTGGTTAAGCCTGGGTAGCCGAGCTTTTGGGGTTGCCCAGTCAGGATCTTCCTTCCACTCGGGCTTTCCAATGACGTCACACACATTTTTCCATACAGCCGCCTGGGTTATAAAATAGGTATAGGCATTGGGATCACTCTCCCAGCCCTTACATTTTAGGATACGGCCCGGTTGACCACCGCCCGAATCATTTCCGGCTCGGGGAGTTGCATCACCAAAAGGTATATCTTCACCAAACTGAGAATATTCATCCAACGGGCCATGGGCTAAACGCTGTTGATCGCGCAGTTTCACTCGGCATAAATTCAACACTCCATCCTGCATAGCTGCTGTAACTCTTTGGCCTTTACCCGATTGCGTCCTATGAAATAAAGCCGTCACGATACCAAATGCTAAATGAAGACCGGTCCCAGAATCTCCAATTTGCGCACCCGTTACCAATGGAACCTCACCAAACATGCCTGTCGTCGAGGCGGATCCGCCCGCGCACTGCGCTATATTCTCGTAAACCTTGCAATCTTCATAGGGGCCTGGTCCAAAACCCTTAATAGAAGCCATAATCATGCGTGGATTTAGTCCCTGAATGCGTTCCCATGTGTAGCCCATTCGATCAAGCGCGCCTGGCGCAAAGTTTTCAACCAGGACATCGCAAGTTTTAATCAGCCGATTAAGAACTTCCTGACCAGTTTCTTCTTTCGTGTTCAGTTCGATCGACCGCTTGTTATGATTGAGCATGGTAAAATAAAGAGAGTCGACGTCTGGAATATCACGCAGTTGACCACGAGTGGCATCCCCGATACCTGGTCGCTCCACCTTTATGACGTCTGCGCCAAACCAGGCTAAAAGTTGAGTGCATGTTGGGCCCGATTGCACGTGAGTAAAATCGAGTATTTTTATTCCTTCCAATGCTTTACTCATGATGTATTCCTCTTCCTGGGAAATAAGTTAAATTATTTCTTAGCAACGACGCTTTGTGGGTTTAAACTTCCTATACGACCACTCTCAGTGCCTGCCGTTTCATCAATTACAGCATTTACCAGCGTTGGCTTCCCGCAATCAATCGCTTCGTTAACTGCGTGGCTCAACTCATCCGGAGACGTGGCATTCACCCCAACCCCCCCAAAAGCTTCCATCATTTTATCGTAGCGAGCCCCTTTGACGAACACCGTGGTCGCAACGTCTGAACTTTCGCCTGGGTTTGCGTCAGTACCGCGATAGATACCGCCATTATTAAAAACGACAACGCATACCGACAAATTATATCTGCAAATTGTTTCTATCTCCATTCCGGAAAAACCAAAAGCGCTGTCACCTTCTATGGCGAGTACTGGCATGCCCGTTTCTACTGCAGCAGCTATTGCCGTACCCATGCCGATACCCATGACCCCCCAAGTGCCAACATCAAGTCTCTTACGAGGCTGATACATATCGATGATACTTCGCGCAAAGTCTAGTGTATTAGCTCCCTCATTGACCAATATTGTATCTGGCCGTTCTTTGATAATTTGTCGCAGAACACCTAATGCACCGTGATAATCCATTGGCACATTGTTGTTTTGTAACTTAGGGGCCATCCGAGCAACGTTGCTGTCTACCTTTTCTTTTATCATTTTTATCCATTTTGCGGGCGGCGGTGTCCATTTTTTTTCCCCCATTTTCTCTAGAATGGCATCAACACTGGAAGCAATATCACCAACCACGGGTGCAATGACTTCAAGGTTACTATCCATCTCTTTGGGTTCTATATCAATTTGTATAAATTTCTTGGGTTTTTCACCCCAGGCTTTTCCTTTGCCATGAGACAATAGCCAATTAAGCCGGGCCCCAATCAAAAATACAACGTCCGACTCCTTTAAAACCAAAGAACGTGCTGCCCCAGCTGACTGGGGGTGTATATCCGGCAAAAGTCCCTTTGCCATACTCATTGCTAAATAAGGTATTCCAGTTTTCTCAACCAGCGTCTGTATAGCATTATCGCATTGAGCATAGGCAGCCCCTTTCCCAATTATAATCAAGGGTCGTTCAGCTCCTTTTAAGACATCAAGTGCGCGTACAATTGACCCGGGAGCAGGCAGCTGGTGCGGAGCGGCATCAACAACTTTCACTAATGATTGTTTACCGAGGTCCGCATCCATAACCTGAACAAATAATTTCGCCGGAAGGTCAAGATAAACTCCTCCGGGACGGCCCGAAACTGATGCACGAATAGCTCGGGCAATACCTATACCAATATCTTCCGCGTTTAATATCCTATAAGCTGCCTTGCACAAGGGCTTAGCAACTGCAAGTTGATCCATTTCCTCATAATCACCCTGTTGCAGGTCAACTATTTCGCGCTCCGAGGATCCACTTATTAATATCATGGGAAAACAATTTGTTGTTGCGTGGGCAAGGGCAGTAAGCCCATTAAGAAAACCTGGAGCTGAAACTGTCAGACAGATACCAGGCTTTTGCGTCAAATAACCGGCAATAGCCGCAGCATAGCCAGCATTTTGTTCATGGCGAAATGACAACACACGCATACCGGAAGCCTGCATATAACGGCCAAGATCTGTGATTGGAATACCTGGTACATTATAAACCGTATTGATATCATTAAGCTTCAGCGCGTCTACGACCAGATGGAAACCATCTGTAAGAATGACCTCTACGTTTTCACCCATCGCTGTCTCCACTTGACCTAACGCTAGATATAAAAAGTTTCAATATTCCATGCAATAAATTAGCTTCTGGAAAATTTCAATATTCGACTCGTCGGCTCAACCTAATTGGTATACCAATTTTTAAAAAAATAGTCAAGTATGTTGTATATAATGGGATATATCTGGTATACCAATAATATTTAAAGAAAACGAGAACCCAAATTGTTGTCTTTAAGAAATAAGATGTTAAGATCAAAAGGACAAAAAATGTTCACATATTTTATTGAACGGCCAATCTCCGGAACCTTGATATTAATAGCATTCATCCTTTTTCTCACCCCATTATATGCAATCCTTAAGAAAAATACTTTCCTAGAAAAGGAGTGGTTTAGAGCTACAACAGCTATTACTTTGAAAAGCAATGACGCAAAATAAAGAATTCAAACCAAACCGTACCGGGGTAAGTGAGAAAAATACCTTATTCTTCCCCAAAGGTCGCCAGTTAGCACCCTCTGATATTAACCATCTAAAAAAAATTATAGGGAAAGGGCCCTATCAAAGAGATTTGCTGATTGAGTACCTTCATCTTGTGCAAGATAATGAGAATTGTCTGAAAGAAGGCCTTCTTCACGCCTTAGCTCATTCACTGAAGATCCCGATGGCCGAAGTTTATGAGGTCGCAACCTTTTATGCACATTTTGACGTAATCAATGACAATGAAGAACCCCCAGCCCAAACCACTATCCGAATTTGTGATTCAATCAGCTGTATGTTAGCAAAGGCTGACGAACTAATATTAAACTTTCAAAATCAAAACCTTGACGATATTCGAATTTTGCGAGCCCCCTGTATGGGCAGATGTGATATGGCACCTGTTTGCGAGATTGGCCACCGTCATATAGATCACGCTACTCCCGAAAAAATTCGAGACGTTATAAGAACCAAGGACTTTCATCCCCAAATTCCAAATTATTTAAACCTAGATTCCTATCAGTCCAAAGGTGGTTACAAGATACTAAATTCCTGCCTAAATGGCGAAAAATCAATCGATGATGTCATTAAAGAACTATCCAAGAGTAATCTACGAGGTTTGGGAGGAGCAGGGTTCCCCACTGGGCAAAAATGGGATTATGTAAGGGCTGAAAATAAACCTCGTCTTATGGCGGTCAATGCCGATGAGGGAGAACCCGGTACATTTAAGGATCGGTTTTATTTAGAGACTGACCCCCACAGCTTTCTCGAAGGCATGCTGATCGGTGCGTGGGCCGTCGAAGCAGAAAAAGTATTTATTTATTTACGCGATGAATATCCGGCCGCACGTCAAATTTTGTTAAAAGAAATAAAAGCCATTAAGGCAGCGAAGCTTGCACCGCACACCGAGATCATTCTCAGGCGGGGTGCCGGTGCTTATATTTGCGGCGAAGAGTCTGCCATGATTGAATCTATTGAAGGAAAACGCGGTTTGCCGCGGCATCGCCCTCCTTATGTTGCACAAGTAGGAATTTTCGATCGCCCAACACTCGTTAACAATGTCGAAACCTTGTATTGGGTGCCGCAAATACTTGAAAATGGCGCAAAATGGTTTGCTTCACAGGGTCGGAATGATGAAAAGGGGATTAGAAGTTACTCAGTATCAGGAAGAGTAAAAGAACCTGGAGTAAAACTTTCCCCGGCTGGAAGTACCGCTTTAGAATTGATAGAATATGCAGGTGGCATGTTGGATGGGCATAAACTTAAGGGATATCTACCTGGGGGAGCTTCGGGTGGAATATTACCGGCAAATCTAGCCAATCTGCCCCTGGAGTTTGGTCAACTTGAGCAATATGGTTGCCTCGTAGGATCTCATGCTGTTGTCATCTTTTCCGACCAAGACAGTCCAAAAGATATCGCTATTAATTTAATGCAATTTTTTGAAGATGAGAGCTGCGGACAGTGTACCCCATGTCGATCTGGCACCGAAAAGGCGGTTAAACTTATGAAAAAAGATAATTTGAACAGCAGCGCACTCGAAGACTTGGCTATCGTCATGGCTGACGCCTCGATATGTGGGCTGGGACAAGCAGCACCCAATCCTCTACTTTCGCTGCTAAAATACTTTCCAGAGGATGTCGGGATGGATCCAAATGGCAAATAAAGTAAAATTCCAAATTGATGACAAAAATGTCTCGGCTGACTTAAGCGAGACCATTTGGGACGTTGCAAAACGAACTGATATTGAAATACCCCATCTATGTTATTTGCCTGAACCCGGTTACCGTGCCGACGGCAACTGCCGTGCATGTATGGTTGAAGTCGATGGGGAACGTACTCTTGCAGCTTCTTGCATACGAAAACCATCTGAAGGGATGATTGTCAAAACTAAAAGCAAAAGAGCAAAAAAGTCGCGCAATATGGTCTTTGAGCTCTTACAGGCTGACCAGCCAGTTCGAAATGAAGCGCATGATCCGGATTCAAGTTTCTGGAAATGGGCTGACAAGATTAATTTGCCCCAAGCCCCAAGATACCCAGCCCACGAAAAACGTTTATCCGATGGATCACATACGGCTATATCAGTGAACCTTGATGCCTGTATACAATGTAACCTATGTGTACGATCGTGCAGAGACGTACAATCGAATGACGTCATCGGCGTGGCTTCCCGAGGGTGTCAGTCAAAAATTATATTTGATTTTGATGCAATTATGGGAGAATCAACCTGCGTTGCCTGCGGTGAATGTGTTCAAGCTTGTCCCACCGGAGCTCTAATGGAAGCTAACCTTTTGGACAAAAACGGTGTAAGAACCGAGTTTGAAGATAAAACCGTTCAAACGCTTTGCCCCTTTTGTGGTGTTGGATGCCAAACCAACGTTCATGTAAAAAACGACAAAATACTTTATGTTGATGGACGCGATGGTCCCGCGAATAATAATAGGCTTTGCGTAAAAGGACGATTTGGTTTTGACTACGCTCACCACCCTGACCGATTAAAAACTCCCCTAATTCGCCATAACGACGCACCAAAGGATGCAAATATTCTCATCGAGCAAAACAACGTTTTAGAATACTTCCGCGAAGCAACTTGGGAGGAGGCTCTTGACCAAGCAGCAAATGGTCTCAAGAAAATATCAGACCAATCCCCAGGCAGAGGTATAGCCGGGTTTGGATCCGCTAAATGCTCCAACGAAGAAGCATATCTATTCCAGAAACTCATACGTCAGGGTTTTCTGACGAATAATGTTGATCACTGCACTCGTCTATGCCACGCATCATCGGTTGCCGCCTTGATGGAAGGCCTGAATTCAGGTGCCGTAACCGCCCCATTTAAGGCAGCAGAGGATGCCGACTGCATTATCGTAATAGGAGCTCGCCCCGCTGAAAACCACCCGGTTGCCGCGACATATATCAAGAATGCTGCCAAACTCGGTAAGAAGCTCATAGTCATGGACCCCCGGGGACAATCGCAAGGCATGGCTCGTCACGCCAACCATGTATTACAATTTAAACCAGGCAGCGATGTTTCTCTTCTAAATGCTATGTTGAATACGATTATCACAGAGAAATTATTTGATAAGCAATACGTACAGGCAAATACTGAAGGCTTTGAGGAACTAAAAGACAAAATCATAGATTTTCCAGCTGAAAAAATGGCAAAGGTATGCGGAATACCTTCCAATACAATCAAAAAGGTTGCACGTATCTATGCCAAGTCAAAAGCGTCAATTATCTTTTGGGGAATGGGCGTCTCTCAACATGTCCACGGCACAGACAACGCCCGTTGTCTAATTGCCTTGGCCTTAATCACTGGTCAAATTGGACGTCCTGGTACAGGACTTCACCCCTTAAGGGGCCAAAATAACGTCCAGGGAGCCTCAGATGCAGGGCTCATTCCTATGCTGTATCCTGATTATATGTCGGTTGAAAATAGCAAGGTCCGTTCTCAATACGAAGAATTGTGGAAAACTAAATTAGATCCCAAAAAAGGTCTAACGGTCGTGGAAATCATTAATGCTATTCATGACGACGACATTAAGGGGATGTATATACAGGGCGAAAATCCAGCCATGTCAGATCCTGATCAACACCATGCCCGCGCTGCACTCGCCAAACTCGAGCACCTTGTCGTGCAGGATATATTTTTGACCGAGACTGCATGGCAAGCCGATGTTATTTTGCCCGCCTCGGCACATGCAGAAAAATCCGGAACATTTACAAACACCAACCGACAAATTCAAATGGCCCGTGCGGTGATTAGCCCTCCGGGGCAAGCGCGGCAAGACTGGGAGCTTATCCAAGATATAGCACAACGAATTGGCTTGAAATGGAATTACAAAAATCTCTGTGATGTATTCTCAGAAATGACACAAGTAATGCCATCTTTAAATAATATCACATGGGAACGGCTTGAACGTGAAGATGCTGTTACTTATCCATGCGAAGGGCCAAACAAACCCGGCAATGAAATCATTTTTGACTCGGGCTTTCCAACCAAGACTGGGCTTGCGCGAATTGTAGCAGCGAAAGTCATTCCACCGGCCGAACTCCCGGATAAAATCTACCCTATGATCCTTACTACGGGTCGAGTACTTGAGCATTGGCACACCGGGTCTATGAGCCGTCGCTCAAACACATTAGATAGTCTCGAGCCTGAAGCCATAGCGTGTTTAAATCGAAAGGATCTACGAAAAATAGGTATCAAACCTGGCAACAAAATCCAGGTTTCAACGCGGCGAGGAGAGATATCATTGAAAGCCCGACAAGATCAAGATATTCCCGAGGGTATGGTTTTCATACCGTTCTGTTTTTCTGAAGCAGCGGCAAATCTCTTAACCAACCCGCAACTTGATCCAATTGGAAAGATTCCGGAATTCAAATTTTGCGCGGCAAGAGTAGAGCCCTGCCCATAACTGCATTACAAATATCAGACAATCTCACGCGTTTTATCGGCTATCTCATACTCCTCCATATTTAGGTCCAGATGGCGCTCCACGTGTGATCTAAGGTTAAGCGTGTGTTCGCGTACGAGACGTTCAGCGAGTTCTGTATCACGCGCTTCAAGTGCTGCTATAATATGACTGTGATCGACCACAGATCTAATTGCGCGGTCATTTTCACCTATCGTACGCGCACGAATTGCTCGCACATGCATAAACAAGCCAGACGCAGTATCTTCTAATATTTTGCATTTGCTGAGCTTCAAAATCCGTTGGTGAAACTCTATATTTGCATCAGAGTATTCATCAAGATTAGCTGGCACGTCATTATCCTCATATTTACCCACAAGCTCCCTCAGTGTATTAATTTCAGAATCACTAGCGTTTAATGTAATTAATCGTGCAGCCATACTTTCTAACGCTGCCCAGAGTGTGATCATATCCAGGATCTCAATCTTCGATTTACGGATTAAGAATACCCCGCGGCGTGGCAGTGTGCGGATCAATCCTTCATGTTCGAGGCGAGCGAGGGCTTCCCTCAAAGGGGTTCGGCTAATCCCTAATTGCTGTGACAAAACCCTCTCATCGAGGCGAAGCTGTGCATCTTTATGATAAATATTCATCTGCTCAATCGCAGCCTTAAGCACTGTATAAGTCCGCTGTTTGAGAGTGACGCTCTGATCGATTGGTGCTATTTTTAGCTCAAGTGCAGACATATAACATCACACCGCCATTGAAATTAATAATAAGAATAAAATAATAGGACATTAGTTTAACTTAAACTAGTACCGTAAACCAAATTAGCCCGCCCCATATTGTAAGCCTTTCTTTCAAAGATGATTAGGCAGACTTTTTCTCCCCTGAACCAGGGGAATGAAGCTCAAACTTATCGCCAAGTTTTAGACCAATTTCTTTGGCCAGTTCGATTCCTGATACTTTTTTTCCACCCTGATGCCTTAGTTTCTCCGCAAGGATCGAACCATCTTTCGCCGAAATGAGCACTCCATCATCTGTGATGGACAAAATTGAGCCAGGTATACCTGACCCTGCCCCTTTAACCGACTTAAAAATATCTACATTCTTACCATTAATAGTTGACCAAGCACCGGGAGCTGGATCGGCGGCCCTTATTTTATTATATATGTTATCTACCGAATCCTCCCAATTAATCTGCGCAAGTTCTTTTGTGAACCAGCTTTCGTAAGAACCGGCACTAAGATCCTGCTCATACTTGAGAATAATGCCGGCCTTCACGAGTTCCAAACTCTCAATCATCGCGTCGATACCCATTGGAAAAAGTTTCTCGAAATATACACTGGTAAGGGTATCCGTTGGTTCAATTATGCACGATTTGGTCAGCAGTATTGGGCCTTCATCTAAACCTTCATCTGGCCAGAAAATACTCAAACCTGTTCGCGTCGATCCCATAGCTATTGGCCAACTGATTGCCGAAGGCCCTCGGTGATAGGGCAGCAAAGATGGATGAAACTGGAACGTCCCTATTCTTGGTGCGTTCAGTACGGCCTCAGGAACTAGCAATAGAACGTACGCCATCATGCACAAATCAGCATTGAATGATTTCATTAATTCCAGCGACTCATTTGACTTCCAGGTCTCTGGTTGGTGCACCGACAAATTTTTTTCTTTGGCATATGCTACTAATGGATCCTCCGCCTCGTTCAGTTCAGTAGGGGCTCCACAAACAGCGACAACATTCTCACCTCGCTCAAGAAGCCTCTCTAAAAGAGCTTTGCCGAAAGCTTTTTGACCATGAACAACAATGCGCATAAGTTCTCCAATCTATTTTAGACCTCTCCGTAACTAACTATCAAAGCGACCTTGTTATCTTACAGTTATGAATAATTAAGTATGTGATCAAGGAGTGCTAAACAAGAGGATTATCCGTGGGGTGTGTACTGTTCGTCAAGTAATGAAATAGAAAATTAGCTCTTTTGCTTAAACCAAGCAAAGATGCTTTGCAAAATTGGGAATTTTAATACACAGATATATGTAAAGTTTTTAAAAACTAGCGAATCAGCTTCAAAATGGCATTACTACCACTAAAAGACGACAATAGTCTAGTCAACATACGATTCCAGTATATGACACTAATCTTGATCATATGCTGTATTCTAACATTCCTATGGCAATTATCACTCGGGCCAGAACAACGCGGTATTATCTACAGTCTTGGAACCATCCCAACTGTGTTATTTGGGGCAAAAGAACTCAGCCCAAATCTATACATTATACCGGAACCGCTGACTGTGCTGACTAGCCTTTTTCTTCACGGGGGATGGATGCACTTAATTTTAAATATGTTATTTCTTTGGGTATTTGGGGATAATATTGAAGATTCCATAGGGCACTTAAAATTCGTTTTTTTCTATCTCATCTGCGGAATATTTGCAGCACTCACACATGCGATGGTGGAATCAAGTTCTAATAGCCCATTAATTGGTGCTAGCGGAGCAATATCAGGGGTCTTAGGCGCTTACATTATTTTGTATCCCAAAGCACGAGTACTCGTTCTTTTTATGAACATTATCCCCCTCCGTCTACCAGCTGTCTTAGTTTTAGGATCCTGGATAGGTCTTCAATTTCTGAGCCTCGGCAACGAGAGCGGCACAGCATGGTGGGCCCATATTGGAGGCTTTATCACTGGGATGGTATTGATAATTCCATTCCGTAAAAATGGAATAGCTTTGCTTAATCGTTGGAACATTTCTGATAGTGGTTCAAGAAAATATGTGCCAAATAGAGGAATGAAAAAATCAACAACAATTATTCCAGAAACAAAAAGTAAAATTTATTCAAATTCTCCAAGAAATAAAAATAAAATTCATTAATTAGCTTTATTAGAGAATTGGTTCCGTTTGAGCCAAGGCTCAGAAAGTGGAATACTAGGACCAATCCACATGACATTTTTCGTGTGATCCTCATAACCATTTCCGGTGTTTGGATGAAGTAAAATATTGAGATCACCCCTATTCAGTGCCAAAAATGGGACCAAAGTATTAAAAAGTCCGATAGGAAAGTCTACCTGAAAATGCGATGTCGGGTGTGGCCCTTGCGGAGCTTTATCCCGCCATCTCCCAATTGCAATCTTATCTCCAAAACGTTTATCCATTTGCCGACGCAGATTAGCGGCATGTTGTTTGGTTGCTCCGTTGTAATATAAGTGCACATGATAACTTTTAACGTCGGTTTCTGACCGGTATGAATCGTGTACAAATTTCATGGTATTTCCTGCCGTTACAGAATTAGTTCAAAAACACCTGATATGAAAATTTCTCACCATCACTGACTGTTATTTGCTCAAAGCCCAGCATTTTTAGCAAATCAAAAATGTTGAAGCCCTCTTCAATTTTGACTTTCCTAAATAAAGGTGCCATATGAACTATCTTACCCATGGACTCCAGCAAAGCCCTTGCTCGATAAATAGTATCAAGGTTGCCCCTTATCAAACTAACAATAATTATTTTCTCAGCGAATTTTCCTTTCGCAAATATGGCAAATTGTGATGGAAAGGATTTATCGCGAAATTCCTTTTTAATCCTTTCAATCGTGTTCAACCGCACGATAGGGCTTGCATTAAAAAGTACGCGCATGCGAGCTTTATAGGTCTCAACATTGTTCGGAATAGGATAATAATATCCGACATAACGATCTGCCGCAAATACCGGAGAAGCATTTAAGAAAAACACCAGAAAAGAGAATGCTATAACTCGCATCAAAGCGGAATATTCCCATGTTTCCGCCAAGGATTTTCAAGCTTTTTCATTCGTAGCATACGCAACGAACGGGCAATCCGCCATCGCGTATTATGAGGCATAATTACATCGTCGATATAACCCCGTGCACCTACTCGAAATGGGTTTGCAAATTGCTTTTGATACTCTTTTTCGCGTTCAGCTATTTTTTCTTCATCGCCTAAGTCCGCTCGAAAAATAATCTCTACGGCGCCCTTAGCTCCCATCACAGCTATTTCAGCACTTGGCCAAGCGAAATTAACGTCGCCGCGCAAATGTTTAGAACCCATTACTATATACGCACCCCCATATGCTTTCCGAGTAATCAGGGTTACCTTGGGCACTGTCGCTTCGGCAAACGCATATAAAAGCTTAGCACCGTGCCGAATTAGTCCACCATATTCTTGGGTTGTACCCGGCAGGAAACCAGGAACATCTACGAGCATAATGATTGGTATGTTAAAACAGTCACAAAATCTTATAAACCGTCCCGATTTAACGGAAGCGTCGATATCTAAACATCCGGCTAAAATTTTTGGCTGATTTGCAACAATTCCAACCGTTGATCCCTCTATACGGCCGAATCCAGTAACGATATTGGCCGCAAACGATGGCTTTAATTCAAAGAAATCACCTTCATCAACAAGTTTTGTTATTAGCTCATTGACGTCATAGGATTCGTTTGCATTGGTCGGCACCAGCGTATCAAGCGACGGCTCCTGACGGTCGGGAGGATCATCCGTTGGACGGTTTGGGGAATATTCGCGGTTATTTGAGGGCAAAAAATCAACAAAACGGCGCAACTGTTCTATAGCATCTACATCATTGTCAAAAGCCAGATCGGCGACACCTGACTTACTGGTGTGCGTCAGAGCCCCGCCCAACTCTTCTTGCGATACATCCTCATGTGTGACTGTTTTTAAAACATCTGGTCCGGTGACAAACATGTATGACGTATCTTTTACCATGAAAGTAAAATCGGTTACTGCAGGGGAATAAACTGCGCCACCCGCACACGGCCCCATAATAGTTGAAATTTGAGGTATTACACCCGAAGCCATAACATTCCGAGCAAAAACTTCTGCATAACCAGCGAGAGCTGAAACCCCTTCCTGGATACGGGCTCCTCCAGAATCATTCAACCCAATCACTGGGGCCCCTACCTTAATAGCCTGATCCATAATTTTGCAGATTTTTTCCGCATGCGTTTCAGAGAGAGAGCCGCCAAAAACTGTAAAGTCCTGACTATAAACAAAAACCGTTCGGCCGTTTATCGTTCCATAACCAGTCACCACACCATCTCCAGGAACAGTCTCCTTCTCCATACCAAAATCCGTCGAACGGTGTTCGACAAACATATCCCATTCTTCAAAAGTTTCTGGATCAAGCAGAAGATCAATGCGTTCTCTAGCAGACAACTTACCGCGTTTATGCTGTGCCTCAACCCGCTTCTTCCCGCCACCAGCTCGGGCTCGGGCACGCCTTTCTTCTAACTGCCGTATAATATCAAACATACTTCAGCCCCAAGTTTTAATATTTGGATCCATTATAGACCAATTGTTGGTCATTTTTCCAGCAAGTTCAAAAACTGTTCTGAGATCTTAATATCGCTTTGAATCATTTTATGGCGTTTAATAGTTTCTTCATCACTGCCCCATTTGTCCATTTGGAATCTTTCTTCAAGTACTGATTTTTCAAACATAGCCTCAGCATCAATTCTCCTGTTAAACATTGATAATGACAGTATTAAGGATCCTGAAACGGCAGCAGCATTTGTCACTCCCATCAACATATAATCATTTAGGGTCATCAAAACCTCCCGCAATATGACTAAGCTAGCCTCAGGTTGAATAATAGGTAAAATTCCCGCAGTTACATTCAGACTAATCTTGAATTCTTGTTTGGCCCAATCCAATTCTGGCTGCCACGAAGCATGTTGAATCGACACCAATTCTTCTGGTTCTTCTGCCCGATAACACAATAAATCAGTCTCCACTATTTTGAGAGTAATCCCTATTACGTCGTCGCGATTATTTCTTATTCGATCAATAGCTGTTGCTGATAATTTGCAAAGTGGCATAGTATTTGGGTCTATAGTTTCGGTCTGCGCATCCCACTCATCTGCCATCGCTTTTGCCAAAGCACGGCTGGGAGAGCCTAAATCGGCGCCAGATGGCGTTTTCGCGGGAGTATTATCAAGCGCAACCAAAAACAACCCGTTCAAACCCTTAATAACGCCAGCCTTTTTATGAAAGCGCTTAACGCCTGACCATTTTCCCATATTTATTTCTTTCAAACTTGTAATTTACTTTTCAGGCATCCTGCATCTCAACACATCGAAAAACGAATTAACCTTTGACCTGCTAATATCCCGGTATGAGAAAAACAGAATTAAATTCGATTCCCCTCGAAATGTTCTGATGCTGCAACTTTCTCAAGAAATAACAACAACTCGTCATAACTATGAACAATAATATCTGCCCCTGCTTGAACCAACTCCTCTATTTCATGATAACCCCAACTTACACCAATTGCATTCGTCCCCGCATTAACGGCCATGCACATATCATAGGTAGTATCTCCAACCATAAAGACCGAATTTGCATCCACTCCAGTATCACTCATGGCGTTGTATAGCATCTCGGGGTTCGGTTTACCTGCAACATGATCGGAAGTCTGTTTAGTAATAAAGAAATCATTGAGCTTATGTTGATTAAGTACATGATCAAGACCTCTTCTCGATTTTCCAGTTGCTACACCAAGTAACCAGCCGGCATCATGAAGAGAACTAATTGCATATTCAGCATTCGGATAAAGTGGATCGCTGGGTTTATCACTTTGTCGATACTCAACAGCAAATTTCTTATAGGTAGAGCACAATATATCAATTTCGTAACTATCTTTTTCGGGCAAAAGAAGTTTAATCGCTGCGCTCAGATCTAATCCCACTCCCTTTAACACCTCAGCACGAGGCGGCAACGATAGCCCGTGTTCCGCAAAGGTAGCATGTAAAATTTCCATTAAAGCACCTTGCGAATCAACAATAGTGCCATCACAATCGAATACGACCATACGCAAATTAGCCAAGTTGATCACCGTACCACTGTTCATAAAAATCTTCAAAAGGATCAACAATCAATTTTTCATCAAAACCCAAATATTTCCATGTTTTTTTCATGTGGGGAGAAAGGTCAGAAATCACCTGGAAGTAGCCCCCTTCCGGATGGGGAAACTTGATCGCCTTTGCATGAAGATGAAGCCGACTGGTATTCTCACCAATGTTCGACAAAAAAGCGTTTTTACCGCCATATTTTCCATCCCCTAATATTGGAACCCCCATCTCGGCGCAGTGTGCTCGTAATTGGTGTGTCCGGCCAGTTTCAGGCATCATAGCCAACCAACTTACTTCATTAGCTGCATTATCTAAAGTTCGGTAATATGTGAGGGCACGCTTACCTAATTTATCTGCAGCCATTTTTTCCCCATATATCCCCTTTTTTTTCTGTAATGCCATATCAATCTTGCCATTCTTTATCTTTGGCAAACCTACAACAGCTGCCCAGTAAATTTTATGAACATCCATAGTTTTAAAGGCTTTCCCTAAATAGCTAGCGGCTTTTGATGATCGTGCCAGCAATAAAACTCCCGAAGTATCTTTATCTAGTCTATGTATTAGCTTGGGACGGTCTTTCATTTCGTATTGCAGACCGCTAAGCATGGCATCAACATGTCTTGAAGTCCTAGACCCCCCTTGTACAGCCATGCCCGCTGGCTTATTTATCGCAATAATTGAATCGTCTTTGTAAATAACGGCTCTACGTAATTCCGCGACTTCTTTATCACTAACCCCTCTTCTATTGAACTTCCCGGTCCGTCTTGGTTCAAATAATTTTACGGGTGGGACACGAACTTTTTGTTCTTTAAAAATGCGAGTATTGGATTTCACCCGTTTTCCATCTAATCTTATTTGACCTTTGCGCAACAACTTTTCAAGTTGTCCATGAGGTATATCTGGAAAGTGCCGCCTGAACCACCGATCAAGGCGAATTCCGTCGTCGTCACCTTTAACCTGAAGTATCTGTGCGGACCGCATCCTATGATTCCTTAAGTCAGTAATTGGCGACAAATCATCATACCACAAAATAATGCACCAATTGAAAGTACCACCGAAGCCATTATATAGGATCCGGCTTGTAGAAATTCACCGTGTTCAATCAAGGATAAAGTATCCCAGGAAAAGGCCGAAAACGTTGTATAAGCGCCAAGCATGCCAACCACAAAAAAGGATCGAAGCTCATCACTTAGCGACCATATTACACCAACCGTCTCGGCCAATGCCCCTAGTGCGAACGAACCGAGTATATTTACAATTATTGTTCCATATGGAAACCCTTGGCCAAACCACTGGCTGACGCAAACCACTGTATAATAACGGCCAACAGAACCAATGGCACCACCAGCAGCTACTGCTAAAATCATCAACATCAATTATCCTTTTTATCTCGAAGTTTTTTCCAGTAATTAAGGCGCTTGACAATTTCTTTTTCAAAACCAATACCATCCGGCTGATATATATCTACGCGACTCATTGCATCAGGAAAATAATCTTGTCCCGAGAATTTGTCCTCAACATCATGATCGTACTCGTAACCATTGCCATAACCTAAATCCTTCATCAAATTTGTCGGTGCGTTTAGTATATGTTTTGGGGGTGAAAGCGAACCGGTATCATGTGCTATTAACATTGATTTCTGGAACGCGCTATAAGCTGCATTGGATTTTGGTGCCGTCGCAAGATAAATTACACCTTGTGCTATTGCCAATTCTCCTTCGGGGGAACCGATGCGCTCGAAAGCTTGAAATGCAGCAACCAATTGAACCAACGCGCTGGGGTCGGCCAAACCAATATCTTCTGTCGCAAACCGCACTAAACGTCTTAAAATAAATAGTGGATCTTCACCACCTGAAAGCATTCTTGCCAACCAATAAAGCGATGCATCAACATCAGAACCTCGCAAACTCTTGTGTAACGCCGAAATTAGATTGTAATGCATTTCACCGTCCCTGTCATATAACGGCATGTGCTTTTGAACGGTCTCCGTGAGTTCTACTGTATCTATTTTTGGTTCTTCGGGTAGCAAAAATAACTCTTCAGCCATATTTAATAAATACCGCCCATCACCATCTGCCATTGCACGAAGAGAAGTACGCGCGT
This sequence comes from uncultured Rhodospirillaceae bacterium, assembly GCA_964643045.1. Classification (GTDB taxonomy): domain Bacteria; phylum Pseudomonadota; class Alphaproteobacteria; order Rhodospirillales; family UBA2165; genus TMED23. The sequence continues at coordinate 3,690 of CAZXSC010000039.1, read as the reverse complement.
CTTTGTTCAAGGGTAGTGATTTATCAACCAACTTTTCCGCACGAACCAAAAGTTGCTCCAAAGATCCATCATCCAATCTATTAAGCGTGAAAACCTGGCAGCGGCTCAATAATGCCGAGTTCATTTCAAAAGATGGATTTTCAGTCGTTGCGCCAATTAATGTGACGGTTCCATTTTCCATATAAGGCAAAAAACTATCTTGTTGAATTTTATTAAACCGATGAATTTCATCGATAAATAATAAAGTGCCATGCCCGGCTTCACGGCGGCATATTGAAGATTCAAATATTTTCCGCAAATCAGTTACCCCCGAAAATACTGCTGACAAGGGTTCAAAATGCAAATTAGTATGTTCGGCAAGTAAACGGGCAACTGTTGTTTTTCCACTGCCAGGTGGTCCCCATAATAAGAGAGACGTAATTCGACCTCTTGCGACCATCCTGCCAATTGGAGCTCCCACACTCAACAAATGATTCTGGCCGACAACTTCACCGATCGAAGTTGGGCGCAACTCATCAGCCAGTGGTCGAGAAACTTGGGACTCAAAAAGAGTTGTCACGGCTTCACCGTCATTGATAACACTTTACCATCTCTCTTAATTGAAATAACCCATCGATTAGGTTTCTGTGAAAGAAATTGCCGTGATTGCCTCACTGTTTTAACTGGTGATCCATTAATTTTAACTATAATATCATGCGGCAGGAAACCAAAACGTTGAGCCGTGGAGCCCCGCTGGATTTCTAAAATTATAACACCAACAGACAACGTGTTCATCCCTATTTCGTCTGCTAACGCAGGAGAGAGATTACCAATTAGTGCCCCCTGCAGTGGGTTATAGCCTTTAATCTGAGTTTTATTCATAGGGGGTTTTTCGGGTGGGGCCTCGACCGGAAATTTGACAAATATAATCTTTCCCTGCCGTATCAATTTGATATTAAGTATCTCTCCAACCCGCCGCGTTGCAATTCTAAAACGCAGAGATTCGGTGTCATTGACATCGTGTTTGCCAATTCCAACAATTACATCACCAACCTTGATACCTGCACGATGAGAAGGGCCTGAAGGATAAATTTGGCTGATCAAAACGCCAACAGGCCGACTCATTCCGATTGAGGCCGCGATATCTGAGTTTACACCCTGTCCAATAGCCCCAATCCATGGCCGCACAACCCGTCCACCCCCGGTTAATCCGGTTAAGACTGTTCGCACCATATTCGTGGGAATCGCAAACCCAATTCCAACCGAACCGCCACCCTTTGAATAAATAGCAGAATTAATTCCTACTAATTTTCCATCAAGGGCGATTAAAGCGCCTCCGGAATTACCGGGGTTGATTGACGCATCCGTTTGTATAAAGAAATTCAAATTGTTAATACCGACCTGGGTGCGGGCTAGAGCGGAAATTATCCCGCTTGTAACTGTCTGGCCCACACCAAAAGGGTTTCCAATTGCTAAAACTAAATCACCAACTTCAAGGTCATCGGAATCACGAAATGGTAAAAATGGGAGCTTTTCATTTTTGGCATTAATTTTTAAAACTGCTAAATCTGTGCGCTTATCACTGCCTATAATTTTTGCGTCAAATTCCCGACGATCGGATAAAACAACAGTAATTTCTTCAGCGCCTTTAATGACATGATGATTAGTAATTACAATGCCATTAGATTTTACGATAACACCGGAGCCAAGCGAATTCTGGACTTTTTTTCTAGATCGCGGACCAGAATGAAACTGCTTACCAAAGAAACGACGAAAGAAAGGATCGTCAAATAATGGAGAGAATGAGCGACGTGTGACTGTTTTGCGAGTGAATATATTTACAACTGCCGGCGCTGCTTTCTTTACCAAAGGCGCAAAAGAAAGTTTAATTTCAGCCCTTGAATTCGGTAATTTCTTCTGCGCTTGAACCGAGAAGTTTGCTAGAGAAATTGATAAAACGGTTAAAAAACTAAACCATCTTAAATACCTATTCCCAGTGAAAGAGGATGTGGGGTTAATGATCAAATTTCTATTTCCCATTGAACAATTGAAACACCTAAATGACCCCCCCCACTTAAGAAATAAGATATGTTTTACGCATACATATGTTTTACGCATACATATATAGTAGAATATCATATACGAAAAAAGGTATAGTAGAATATCATATACGAAAAAAGGCGGCTGCCACAAAGTTTCGGCGCCACCTCTTTTTGATTATGCTAAATCAATATTAAGCGGAAACTGCTTCCTGTTCATCCGCGTCTACCTCCGCTTGAACAAGAGCTTTATCGGCAGCGCCCTTCGCTTCAACATCCCGGTCAACCAATTCGATAAATGCCAAAGGCGCAGCATCTCCATAACGGTATCCGGCTGCAAGGACACGACTATAACCCCCTTGCCTATCTTTATAGCGATTAGCTAATGTATCAAACAGCTTCGTAACAACACCCTCATCGTTTAAAAAGGATAAAGCCTGTCGCCTAGCGTGGAGATCCCCCCTCTTACCAAGGGAAATCATTTTATCAACAAATACACGCAACTCCTTCGCTTTGGGTTTAGTAGTCTTGATTTGCTCATGCAAAAGAAGTGATGCCGTCATATTAGCAAACATTGCTTTTCGATGGGAAGATGTTCTGTTAAGTTTACGCCCACTAATTCTATGACGCATAGCCCGATTCCTCTAATTAGTTGTTAAAACTTAAAATGGCTCCTCTAGCCGTTTCGCCAGATCCTCAATATTTTCTGGTGGCCAGTCTGGTATATCCATACCTAAGTGCAAGCCCATTTGGGACAAAACTTCCTTAATTTCATTAAGCGATTTACGTCCAAAGTTCGGTGTTCTAAGCATCTCGGATTCGCTTTTGAGAACCAAATCCCCAATATAAATAATGTTATCATTTTTGAGACAATTAGCCGAACGGACAGATAATTCTAGTTCATCTACTTTACGTAATAGGTGCTTATTAAAAGGCAATTCTTCTCGTGTTTCTTCCGCCACTGCTAAGGTTGGTTCCTCAAAATTAATAAAAAGTTGCAGTTGATCCTGCAGAATACGGGAAGCTAGAGCGACAGCATCTTCCGGGGTAACTGTTCCATCGGTCGTGACCTCCAACGATAATTTGTCAAAATCGGTGACTTGGCCAACTCGAGCGTTATCCACCTTGTAAGCAACCTTGCGAATAGGAGAAAATACCGCATCAATCGGGATAAGCCCAATGGTTGTTTCATCAGGGCGATTTTGAACAGCTGTGACATACCCTTTGCCCATTTCAACCATAAATTCCATTCTGATACTGGCTCCTTCGTCGAGTGTACAAATCACTAAATCAGGATTCAAGACATCAATATCATGGCCAGTATCAATCTGGCCGGCAGTAACTTTACCTGGACCTTTAGCTTCTAACGTCATCCTACCGGTTGTTTCACTATGCATTCGAATGCTGAGATTTTTTACGTTCAAAACGATATCCGTTACATCTTCATGCACACCAGAAATCGATGAAAACTCATGAAGTACACCATCAATCTGTATAGCCGTAACAGCTGAACCCTGCAAAGATGACAGCAAAACCCTGCGTAGAGCGTTACCGAGAGTTAGACCAAAGCCACGTTCTAGGGGCTCAGCAACGATAGTCGCGCGCCGCTCTGGAACTGGTCCTTGAACGACTTCTAATGAGTTTGGTTTAATTAATTCTTGCCAATTTTTCT
>CAZXSC010000038.1:0-22454 GCA_964643045.1 uncultured Rhodospirillaceae bacterium | reverse complement strand
CGCCCGCACCCACAACAATTACATCATGAACGTGATCAATAATCTCATAGGGATTTAACATGTGGCGATAACTTTCCTAACTGGTGACATGTTTTATGACAATTTTAATTATAGTCGAAGATGTCTATGGCCATCACACTATAGTGTTTAAAGCAATCAGAAACGAACTTAATGACCGTTATTTAGTTAACGTCGCTATTGCGCGAAAACCATTTTTTCCCAATGAGGCTGCCAATTAAGAGTGTGATTACGAATATTAGGACTTTTTCATCAAGAAAACCAATGGAAGCTATTGCAGGTCCTGGACAAAAGCCTGATAGTGCCCATCCCATACCAAAAATTGCGGCTCCGGATATTAAGGGGGCATCGAGGTCGACTTTCTCGGGTAGCTTAAATCCGCCAGAGAAAATTGGGGTGGGGCGTTTTAGGATTAATCTAAATGTTAGAGCTGTGACTATCACTGCTCCTCCCATAACGAATGCTAAACTCGGATCCCAGTTACCTGTTATATCTAGAAAGTTGACGATTTTTGCAGGGCTAATCATATTTGATACCGCGAGACCAACTCCAAAGAAAATTCCGGATATGAGGCTAAAAATATTTTGCATAAATTTAACCTCCTATTAAGTTGCGTACTATTAAGACGGTTAGACAGGCAGTAATCATAAATGTAACTGTGGCAACTAATGATCGAAACGATAAACGTCCAAGGCCACAAACTCCATGGCCGCTGGTGCAACCCGAACCAACTTGGCTTCCAAACCCAACCAGTAATCCTCCAACAACCAACAAAGTTAAGTGGCTTTGATCATCAAGTTGAAAGGGGTTTAAGTTAATTTCTGAAAAACGTTCAGCAATAATAACATAGATAGATGACCCCATAATTAAGCCCGTAAAAAACAAGATACGCCAAGTTTTATTATTCTCATTTGGTTCAAAAAAACCACCCAATATACTGCTTATTCCGGCAATGCGACCATGGGTCAAAAGTAACATTGATGCCGCAACGCCAATCAGGATACCACCAATTCCAGCTGATATAGGAGTGAAATTTTCCATTTAGTTCAATTCCTTTTCTCATAAATTAACTATGATTATCGGGACATATATACTTACCTTTCGGTATTGCCTATACACTAAATCGAGCATCCTTAGAAGTGTTATCTAGGAGATTTTTATGACTCATAGAACTTAGCGTAATAAAAGATGTTAAAAGTTTCGGTTTTGTGCGATTGGAGAATGATCTTTGCCAATAATTTGGTGAATAATTTATTGACTTTCAGCGCCAAAACGACGTAATACCATCTTTGGTAAATAGTATTGGGAAAAATTCAGTGTTTTTTGACTTGAAAAGTAGACATGGTTGCAATGATGAGAGTGAAATCATTATTTCCGGTGCGCCTGAATTACTTACCGAATTTCTAACCCCAAGTCTCTTATTACTGGCCCTACGACTTAGGCGCCTCTGATCGCGCACGCTAATTAAGCGGCAGTGTTCAGAGGGATAAATGTCTCAGACTCGTAACCGTTAATTAGAAAGGTCCAGTTAAATGAATACAAACATTTTAAAGAACAATATTAAAATTTTCGATACTACTTTGCGAGATGGTGAGCAGTCGCCGGGTGCCTCCATGAACTTATCTGAGAAATTACGCATTGCTGAAGTTCTGGAGGAAATGGGAGTTGATATCATTGAGGCTGGCTTTCCAATCGCTTCAGACGGTGATTTTGAAGCTGTAAATGAGATTTCTAAATTAATTAAAGATTCCATAATTTGTGGTTTAGCGCGTTCCAGTCGCGGAGATATTGATCGTTGTGCAGAGGCAATAAAACCTGCGGGTAGAGGGCGTATCCATACGTTTATCTCAACCTCTCCTCTTCACATGAAATACAAGTTACAGATGGAGCCAGAAGAAGTTCTTCAGGCTGTGACTGACAGTGTAACTCATGCACGAAATTTTACTGAAGATGTTGAATGGTCCTGTGAAGATGGTTCCCGCACAGAGCATGATTTTATGTGTCAGACAATTGAAGCGGCAATAAATGCTGGAGCCACAACGATAAATATTCCCGACACAGTGGGATATGCTATGCCAAGTGAATATGGTGCGTTAATTGAAATGGTTATGAATCGGGTTCCAAATATAGATAAGGCTATTATTTCGGTCCATTGCCATAATGATTTGGGTTTGGCTGTGGCTAATTCCTTGGCTGCGGTCCAATCAGGTGCTCGTCAAGTCGAATGTACCATAAACGGTTTGGGCGAACGTGCTGGGAATGCGGCAATGGAAGAAATTATCATGGGACTACAGACGCGACCCGATCATTTGCCATATAGTGTGAATGTTAAATCCGAGTTGATAACAAAAGCCTCTAAATTGGTTTCGACAGTTACTGGATTTAATGTCCAGCCAAACAAAGCAATTGTAGGAGCGAATGCCTTCGCTCACGAGTCGGGAATTCACCAAGACGGGATGCTAAAAAATGCCCAGACTTATGAAATTATGACACCAGAATCCGTCGGTTTGACCGAAAGCAAATTAGTGATGGGGAAACACTCGGGTCGTCACGCTTTTAGAGAAAAGCTCCTCGAACTCGGGTATGATTTAGGCGATAATTCTATTCAAGAGGCCTTTAAACGTTTTAAGAAATTAGCTGACATTAAAAAAGATGTGTATGATGAAGATATTATTGCCATAGTTGATGATGCTGTTGTGCGCACTAATGATATAATAAATTTGGAACGATTAGAGGTTTTATGTGGTACGGAGCATCAACCGCCAAAAGCTTCGTTGACCCTGAATGTCGATGGTGAGGAAATTTCAACCGAAATGTCTGGTGACGGACCGGTGGATGCTATATTTAAGGGCATCAAGAATTTGACCGGATATAATCCACATCTCCAATTGTATCAAGTTCATGCGGTAACACAGGGAACCGACGCGCAGGCTGAAGTCACAGTTCGGCTAGAGGAAGAAGGTAGAACGGTTAATGGCCAAGGTGCAGATACGGATACTATGGTTGCTTCCGCTAGAGCTTATATTAATGCTTTGAACAAATTATTGATAAAGCGCGGGAAATCCGCCCCAAATGCTTTATCGGCTTAATTATTTAAGGCAAAAATAAGATTTGAATATTTATGCAGGCACTTTCAGAGCGGAAAATAGCAATCCGAATGAAGCTGTCTCGCATTTATTTTCAATTTTTTTTACGTATCTCTTTGATTAATCTTATTTAATCGGATAGAGAATACTGTTGATCGGCTAGCCTTATGGGTAGTACTGTTTTTTTTTAATTTGTAGCTATTGAGAAACTTTATGTTGTCACGAATTTTTGGATTTTTGTCTGCCGATATGGCGATTGACCTTGGTACTGCGAATACCTTGGTTTATGTCAAAGGTAAGAATATTGTACTCAACGAACCTTCAGTTGTGGCCATCGTTGAACTAAAGGGCAAGAAACAGGTTTTGGCTGTTGGTAATGAGGCAAAACAAATGCTTGGTCGAACCCCTGGGAATATACAGGCTATCAGACCATTGCGAGATGGAGTGATTGCTGACTTTGAAATTGCTGAAGATATGATTAAATACTTTATCCGCAAAGTACATAACCGCCGAAGTTTTGCATCGCCATTAATTGTTATTTGTGTCCCCTCGGGGTCGACTGCTGTTGAACGTCGCGCTATTCAAGAATCTGCTGAAGCCGCCGGAGCTCGTAAGGTTTTTTTGATCGAAGAACCGATGGCTGCTGCGATCGGAGCCGGTTTACCGGTAACGGAGCCGACTGGGTCAATGGTCGTTGATATAGGGGGTGGGACGACAGAAGTTGCTGTACTTAGTCTTGGCGGAATAGTATACGCTCGATCGGTTCGCGTTGGTGGTGACAAAATGAATGAAGCAATTATCGCATATATCCGCCGTAATCATAATTTGCTCGTTGGTGAAGGAAGTTCCGAGAGGATCAAAGAAGAAATAGGGTCGGCTTGCCCACCAGAAGAGGGTGAAGGTCAAACAATGGAAATAAAAGGACGCGACTTGATGAATGGTGTACCGAAGGAGCTAATTCTTAGCGAACGACAGGTAGCGGAAAGTCTTGCCGAGCCAGTGAGTCAAATTATTGAGGCTGTTAAAGCCGCACTAGAGCATACGGCCCCTGAGTTAGCAGCTGATATTGTTGATAAGGGGATTGTTTTAACCGGGGGCGGTGCTTTGTTGACTAATATGGATTATGTGTTGCGTTATGCTACCGGATTGCCAGTTTCTATTGCTGATGAGCCACTTCAATGCGTGGCTATGGGAACAGGACGTGCTTTAGAGGAAATGAGAAAACTTCGCCATGTTTTAACAACGATGTATTAATTAATTTGTTGTAGCGATATTAGTATTTTCGTTTCTTAACACCGATTATCAGAATTTTAGTGAGTATGCGATAGGCTAGACTTTGAATGTGTGAAGTAGTTTATTTTTAATTCAGCCTTAAGTTGAGGGCTTATTTTGGAACGACACTATAATACTTTTGCAAGAATTGCTGTGCCGCTTAAATCTTTGTTTCAGAGGTTTCTGTATCTCGGGCTTGTTTTGGTGGCTTTTGGTTTAATGCTCCTAGGTAAATTTGATGCTGTAATGATAGATAGTGTGCGTCTTACGTTAACTGACGCGTTTACCCCTATCCTGGAGGGACTGTCTCATCCAGCTGCCACGGTTTCTAAACAAATAACAAACATCCGGGACCTAGCGAATATAAGGGATGAAAATGGTCGCTTAAAAGAAGAAAATGCCCGTTTACTGAAATGGCAGACTGTTGCTCGTAAATTACAGGCTGATAATGACGCACTTAAACAACAGCTGAGTGTGGTGAATGACAAGAGCGTTCATTACATCACAGCACGGGTGATAGCTAGTTCTGGTGGCGTGTTGTCGAATATGATGATTTTAAATGCTGGCAAACAAGATGGTGTTGTTAAAGGTCAAACTGTCATAGGTAGAGACGGAGTGATTGGTCGTATTTCTGCGGTTTCAAAAAGATCTTCGCGGGTACTTTTGTTAACTGATATTAATTCGCGGGTACCAATTCTTATAGAAAGCAATAGAATTCGTGCGGTTATGGTGGGGAAGAACACAGAAAGGACTGGACTAATCCACTTACCGCAAGGAGCTAAGATTACGGTAGGTGATCGTATCATTACCTCTGGCCATGGGGGCGCTTTTCCTTCTGGTCTACCTATTGGAATCATTGTATCTGTTAGTGATAATAATATTGATGTCCAACCTTTTACAGAACTTTCTAAATTGGAATACGTTCGAATAGCGGATTTCGGTCTGAATAGTTTAGTTAACATGGGAAAGGACGCAGCTTCTCCAGAGACGAAATTAAACGGTAAGTTTGTTAAAAAATGAATGTCGCCGTTTGGCAAAAACTAGATCACTTCGCGAGATCTATTACGCCCTTTTTTTTTACTTTGTTACTTACCGTTCTCAGCGTCGTACCGACACACATTCCAGACTACACGCAAATCACACCAATTTTTGCATTGGTTTCGGTTTATCATTGGGCCGTTTATCGTCCAAATTTGTTACCCCTCTTGCTTGTCTTTGTTTTAGGGATGGTACAGGACCTATTGTTAGGGACACCAATCGGCCTATATATTCTAGTTTTTTTGACAGTATACGGAATTGTACTTTCGCAACGACGTTTTTTTATTGGAAAGTCATTTATTTTTTATTGGCTTGGTTTTGCTACAATTTCTGCCTTGGCATCGATTGAAAGTTATATATTGGCATCCGCTTGGAATTTAATGTTCTTGGGGTTTGATGTTTTAATATTTCAATATTTAATATTATTGGGTATTTTTCCGATAGTTGTGTGGTTATTGTTAAAGTGGCAAATGCTAATTTTGCAACAGGATTAAGTGATGCATAGAGATGCCGAAAGGTATAAATCATTTTCAAGACGGGCTACCCTGTTATTTGGCGGCAAACTCTTGTTGCTTTCAGGCCTAACTGGGAGAATGTATCAGTTACAAATTCTTCAGGGCCAGAAGTACAAAACTCTGGCTGATGAGAATCGAATAAGCTTGAAACTGATTGCGCCAAAACGGGGACGTATTTTGGATCGATTTGGCCGCCCTATGGCAATTAATCGGCAAAATTATCGTGTGATGTTAGTACCCGAGAATACTGAAGACATTGAAGTTTCCTTGTTGCAGCTGGGAAAAATTATTCCTATCAGTGCCCAAGATATAGTCAGAGCAAAACGTAAGTTAAAACGAAAAAGACGTTTCCTTCCAATAATGTTGAGGGAAAATTTGAATTGGGATGATGTTGCAAAAATTGAAGTTAATTCATCAGAGCTGCCGGGTATTGAGATTGATGTTGGTGAAAGCCGATTTTATCCCGCTGGTGCCGAGGCTGTTTCAGTCTTAGGGTATGTTTCCGGAGTATCGGAAAAAGAATTAACCGGGGATCCGATTCTCGAGCTCCCTGGATTCAGGATTGGTAAAGCTGGGATTGAGAAAGCATTTGATCTCAATCTTCGAGGGAAAAGTGGTACTACTCAAGTTGAAGTAAACGCTTTCGGACGACAAATTCGTGAGTTGGAACGCCGTGAAGGTCAGCCGGGCGCGGAAACATTTTTAACAATTGATATGGAGTTGCAAAAGTTTGTAGCGAAGTTGCTTGGTAATGAAGCAGCATCGGCTGTGGTAATGGATGTTCATACCGGTGAAATATTAGCTCTCGTTTCAACACCAGGCTTTGACCCTAATTCTTTCAATCGTGGTTTGTCTAAAGCAGAGTGGCAGGCTTTAGTATCAAATCCTCGATCACCATTAAATAATAAAGCTATAGCGGGAGAATATGCACCAGGATCCACATTTAAGATGGTAGTCGCCCTAGCCGCTTTGGAGAAAGGTGTCGTTACACCAAAGACAAAATACCGTTGTTCTGGTGAATTGGAACTCGGCAAATCAATTTTTCATTGCTGGAAGAAAGGTGGACACGGATATATGAGTATGGTGAACGCTATTACTCAGTCATGTGATATTTATTTTTATGAAATAGCGTTGCGGACAGGAATTGATAATATTTCAGCTATGGCGCGTCGCTTAGGCCTTGGCCAAATCCTTGATATCGAGCTATCTGGTGAACGAAAAGGTTTAATACCAACTCGGGCTTGGAAGAAGAGGGTAAAGCGTATCTCTTGGCAAAAGGGTGAAACCTTGCTGGCTGGTATTGGCCAAGGGCTTATTTTGACAACACCCCTACAACTGGTAGTTATGATGTCGCGTCTCGTGAATGGAGGTAAGGCCGTGCTGCCTAATTTAACTCTTGATTTATTAGAAAATAAAGGTATTCCAGATTCGGTTATCAAACCCAAATTTGATAGACTTGGGATTGATATTCCGCATTTGAATTTAATGAAAAAGGCGATGGGCAATGTGGCTAACTCACCAGTTGGGACAGCCTATAAGGCGCGGATTAGAAAACCAGGATTACAATATGGTGGCAAAACGGGAACCGTCCAGGTAAGGCGCATTTCTAGGGCAGAGCGTGAAAGTGGCGTCAAAAAGAACGAAGATTTGGAGTGGAGTGAGCGTGACCATGCCTTATTTGTTGGTTATGCCCCGGTTCAGTCTCCACGTTATGCAGTTTCAGTCGTTGTTGAACATGGGGGAGGAGGGTCAACGATAGCTGCGCCTATTGCAAAAAATATTCTTTTGGAGGCACAGAAGCGGGGTTGGCCAAGGCCAAAGTCGCTAAATAGAGCCGATTTGAGTCAATCGACTTCTTTACCAACTGCCAAAATGGAAGGGTAAAGGGCGTCATGGCAAGATCACCTTTTAGACAGTCGAATATGAGCTTTGGTCAAAGGTTGTGGCAGGTAAATTGGTCTTTTGTATTATTAATCTGTGCTACAGCCTCAGTTGGCTTTGTCATGCTATATTCGGCAGCAAATGGTAGTTTTGATCCTTGGGCTTCTCGGCAAATGATGCGTTTTGCGGTGGGAATATTCTTGATGTTGATTGTGGCGGTTGTAGATATTCATGTTTGGTTGCGCTATGCCTACTTAATTTACATTTTGTCTTTATTGCTGCTACTTGCTGTTGAGTTTAGTGGTTCGGTAGGTATGGGTGCGCGACGATGGATTGACTTTGGCATGTTCACTATTCAGCCGTCTGAAATAATGAAGATGTCACTTATCTTGATACTTGCACGTTATTTTTATGCCAGCCGATTAGAAGATGTTGGCAGAGTTTCTCATGTTTTAGCTCCGGTTATATTCATAGTTCTTCCTGCATTCTTAATTGTGCGCCAACCTGATCTTGGCACTGCAGTATTATTGGTTGCTAGCGGTATTACAATATTGTTTGCGGTTGGCGTCCGAATTTGGATGTTTGTTTTTGGGATTGTAGCATCAATCGTCGCAATTATACCATTGTGGCAATTTGTTTTGCGAGATTATCAGAAAGCGCGTCTTCTTACGTTTTTAGATCCGGATAAAGATCCCTTGGGTACGGGCTATCACATTCTCCAGTCAAAGATAGCTCTTGGGTCTGGTGGCTTATTTGGAAAAGGTTTCCTTGCGGGTTCTCAGAGCCATTTGAATTTCTTACCAGAAAAACAGACTGATTTTATATTTACTATGTTGGCTGAAGAATTTGGACTTGTTGGCGGTGTGGCGTTAATCACTCTTTATACTTTGTTGCTGATTTATGCATTCGTGATCTCACTTCGATGTCGCAGCCAATTTGGTAGATTGATAGGTATAGGCGTCTCGACTTCGTTTTTTCTGAACGTGTTTGTTAATATAGCTATGGTGATGGGAGTGGTTCCCGTTGTTGGTATGCCACTTCCACTAGTATCTTATGGCGGTACGGCGATGCTGACATTAATGTTTGGCTTTGGATTATTGCTATGCGTTTGTACACACCGTGATGTACCAATTGGACCAGGTGCTGCTGATGGATAGATGCATTTATTCGTTACCCTCGCTAGAAGAGCGTCGGGCAAGTGTCTCAATCCTATTAAAATAATTTAGGATTTATTTGGTTGGTTATTTTGGATGGGATTTTCATTGTTAAAATATATAATGTCCTTAATATTTGAGTGAGTGATAGTATAGGTTTTTTTAATTACAAGTCTTTTACAGGAAACATATGATGACAAACGGTTCTCGGAATCCGGATTTTATGAAGGCCGTAGAAATTAAAGAACCTGGTGGCCCGGAAATGTTAACGTTGGTGGAAGTGCCATCACCTGAACTTAATAGAGGTGATATCCTGATAAAGAATGAAGCCGTGGGTGTTAACCGGCCTGATGTTGCTCAGCGTTCTGGCAATTATCCAGTACCTGAAGACGCTAACCCTTTACCAGGGCTCGAAGTTTCTGGTGAAGTCATTGAGGTTGGCGCAGATGCAGGCAAATGGCAAATCGGTGATAAGGTAATGGGTCTTACACATGGTGGTGGTTACGCTGAGTATACCGCAGTTCAACACAATCATTGTTTGCCATGGCCAAAAAACTTTAATGCCGAGATGGCGGCTGCAATTCCTGAAAATTTTTTTACGGTTTATTATAATTTATTTATGAGGTCTAATTTACAGGTCGATGAGTATTTATTGGTTCAGGGGGGCAGTAGTGGTATTGGTTTGGCCGCTATTCAGCTCGCTAAAGCTAAAGGTGCTAAGGTCATAGCCACAGCGGGATCAGCAGAAAAATGTGAATTTTGTATGGATCAAGGTGCAGATAAGGCGATTAATTACAAGGACGAAGATTGGCCAAGAATAGCTAAAGATTTTACAAATGGGCACGGAATTGATGTAGTGTTGGACATGGTAACTGGTGATTATGTTCAAAAAGAGATTAATATTATGGCGCGTGATGGCCGAATTGCTTTAATTGCATTTCTTGGTGGTCCGAAAGCTGAAATCAACTTTGGAAGGATATTGCGTGACCGAATTACAATTTCAGGTTCAACACTCCGTCCCCAAACAAATGCAGAGAAGGCTTTGATTGCTTCAAAGTTGAAATACGATTTTGGTATATTAATGGACCAAGGAAAAGTTCGGCCGCATGTTTTTAAAACCTTTCCTCTTGAGCGGGCTTCGGACGCGCATATTTTGATGGAAAGTAGCGCCCATATGGGAAAAATTATTCTGATTGTTAAGTAGAATGGGATATTTAATAGCATCCTTTTTATCCTACAGATAATTGCTAATGATTGATAAGACCGTAAAAACGATTGAAAAAGCTGTGGTTGGCATTAAAGATGGTGCGACGATTATGGTGAGCGGATTTGGTGAAGCGGGTGCACCTAGTCTTTTAATGGAAGCCATTGTTGATCAAGGGGCAACGAACCTGACGATAATTTCTAATAATGCTGGAGAAGCCTATCACGGATTGGCAAAATTAATCTCTGAAAAGAGGGTAATTAAGGTTATTTGTTCTTTTCCAACAGCCTCAAAAAAAGCGGTGGTAAAGGATCTTTTTGCATCAGGCGAACTTGAATTAGATATTGTTCCACAAGGAACACTAAGTGAGCGGATCCGAGCTAGCGGTTCTGGAGTTGGGGGGTTTTATACACCGACCTCCTTTGGCACCAAATTAGGAGAAGGGAAAGAAACGAGACACATCGATGGGAAAGATTACGTGCTGGAATATCCTCTCCACGCTGATTATTCTTTTTTGAAGGCAAAAAAAGCGGACCGATGGGGGAACCTCACTTATGACAAATCCGCTCGGAATTTTGGTCCTACTATGGCTATGGCGGGTAAGATAACGGTTGTACAAGTTGATGAGATTGTTGACTTAGGTAAGTTGGATCCGGAGGCTATAGTAACCCCTGGTATTTTCGTTGATCGAGTTATCCAACTTGACGTGCCAAACTACATATCAACTTAGATTTAACTATATTTGAAATTATTGTTATGTAAAAGGCCAAGCGTGACTCGGAAAGCCTCATTGTATAGGCTCGCCACTTGGCTAATTGGTTGGCAAGCGAATGACAACTGATGAAAAAAATTCTAGCGATCAAACTGCCTTGATTGAGTTATGTAAAATGTGGTCAAACGCAATGCGTATGTCTAAAGATTTGGAGTTGGATCTAGACAAAATGAAAAAAATTGGCGACCAGCTATTGAATACTGAAGCCAAGAGCATCGAAACAGTTTTATCAAAACTTGGGGCTGCTCATGCCACTGCTGGGCGTGCCCTGCCAGAGGGCCACGCGGTTAGGAACTTACTAGAATCGACCGTCAAGGACTTGGATAGGTTAGAAAAGTAACGTGCCTTTAAACGAAAAAGAAAATACCCAGCCAAACATTAGCCCAAAGTTGGCGTACCTTATGATTACAATAACTGTTTTACTGTGGTCGATAAGTGTTGTCGTCGGTAAAGGGGTGCACGAAGAAATCCCGCTAATTGGCCTCAATTTTTGGCGCTGGGTTATTGCAGTGGTCTTTTTGGCTCCTTTTGTATGGAGAGATATCGCTCAAAATTTGATAATTGTTCGAAAACATTGGCGGTTTTATTTAGCGCAAGGTACCTTTATGGTTGGCGGGGGAGCCCTTTTATTTTCCTCATTATATTTTACCTCAGCAATTAATGCCGCTTTGGTCAATACAACGCAACCGGCAATAACCGCACTTCTAACTTGGGTTGTCCTTAAGGATCGTCTCAAAGGTATTCAATACATTGGTATAGTGTCCGCTATTTCCGGTGTAATTTTTATGATAGCAAAAGCAGACCTCGAGATTTTATTAAATCTCGACTTTAACGTCGGGGATTTTATTGTCGTTCTCGCTATCGTTTCTTATTCGACGTATGCGGTCAATTTGCGAAATGTTCCTTCTGGTCTTGGCACGTTTCCTACGTTATTTTTAATATTATTATTTGGATCGTTCCCTTTATTACCATTCTATATTGGTGAAACCATTCTTGTAAGACCATTTCCTTTTACACCAATGTCATGCTTTTGGGCTTTGTTTCTTTCTATTATTATATCAATCGGTTCATTGGCTTTATGGAACAATGGTAATCGTGTTGTTGGTCCACAGCGGGCTGCAGTTTTTGTAAGTTTAATGCCTGTTTTTGGGTCCGTTTTAGCAATTACATTTTTAGGGGAAGAATTATTTTTCTATCATATGATCGGCACGATTTTTATTTGTGCTGGTATTTTTATGGTGGTTCGCAATCATTGAGCTAAGGGTAAGTCAACGAAAGAGTGAAATCAGATGTTTTTTGAAGATAGCTCGGTATTTAAAACTGTAGGACAAATAATGCTAGGATTATTTTTTTGGATTATGGTCGTGAAAAACATACTGGTTTGGAAATTTAATATTGAACGCACTGGAGCTATTTTGCCGCAACCGCAATTTTTTTTGATCATAAATTTTACACTTCAGTTTGTTGCGGGTTTAGGCTTAATAGTTGACTATTATACGTCGCAGTCGGCTATAGTTTTGATTTTTTTAACGGTGCTTGCCACTATTATGTTTCATCGATTTTGGGTTATGATAGACCCGATTAGAAAAAATTATCATATGCTCTTGTTCTTTAATAACTTTGCCATAGTTGGTGCATTGGTTATGCTGATTTAAAGGGGAAATATGACACTCGAGCTATACAATTTTCCTGCTTCTACCTGCAGCCTCAAGGTTCGTATATGCCTTGCTGAGAAGAAACTGGATTGGGTGGATCATAAACTAAGTCCTAGTGGCACCGATCATTTAACGCCTAAATACTTGAGAATGAATCCCAATGGTGTCGTCCCAACACTTTTGCATGATGGCTTCCCTATATTAGATTCTTCAGCAATCATCGAGTATCTTGATGAGGTCTTCCCAGAGGTAAAACTTTCACCTAATGATCCAAAACAACGGGCCAAGATGCGTTGGTGGCTGCGTTATTTAGAGGAAAAACCAACGAGTGCTGTGCGTTATCCAACCTTTCAGAAAATCCTGATAAAGAATTTTGAGCATATGTCTGCTAAAGAATTCAAAAATGCTGCTGAGATGCGGCCTTTAAAAACTGATTTTTATACTCGAATGGGAAGAACCGGTTTTTCGGATCGTCAAATTCAATCTGCCCTTGACGATATACGACAAACGGTCGAACGAATTGATACCGCCATAAAGGATAATGGTGGGCCATGGATCATGGGTAAAAATTATTCCCTAACGGATATCTGTGTTGGACCCTTAATTGATCGAATGGAAGATCTGGGCTATGAAGAATTATGGGAAAAAGATCTACAATTTACGACTGAATGGTTTAAAAACTTGAAAGCGCGCCCAGCTTATGAGGAGGCGTATTATCCGGGAGCGCGTTATTCAGAGATTTTTCCAGATTTAGATCTAGGAAGAAGTTCAGATTAGTTGCACCTAGCTAATATTTCCTGAGCATTCTCTATCAAAATAAGGTTTCTGTCTTTCTTGCTAATGTTTGCTTCAGATATTGCATTTAAGGATCGTTCAGTAGAAAAGATAGGACAATCGGTTCCGAGAACAATTCTGTTAGCACCAAATAAAGCGACGGCTAGTTCGAGCGCGCGCGGCCCGAGTGAGGAGCAGTCAACATGAAATCGATCTGCCCGGGAACTTGGCAATTTTTTTTCTGGTGTCCGTGTTAAAGTAACGTTATCCATACGTTCAATAACCATTGGCAATGTTCCCCCTAAATTGGCAACGTGAAGAGATACATCCGGGAAAGCATCGAGAAATTTACTAAATAATAATGTGACCATGCAATGGCTGACATTGTGTTGTACGTTCAGCGCTAAACGTTCTGCAACAAAGTCTTGAAAAATTGATTTAGAATTTTGGTATACTCTTGGGACCTCGTCAGGACGGCGGCCTGGGTGGATGAAAATATGACCCCCAATTTCTTGGACTATTTTAAAAATGGGCAAAAGCTTATTTGCATCGTCTTGGTTAACAAAACAATTGTTGGGTAATATGACCCCCTTCAGTCCAAGTGTGGCGCGCGCACGTTTGTATTCTTGGACAGCAAGATCAATATCGGCCATCGGCAGCGCTGCAAGCGCAGAAAAATAGCTTGGATATTTCTTGCAGACTTTTGCTACTTCATCATTGAAAATTTGCACCAATGGCAAAGATTCTTCTGTGGCAATACTATCCACACCAAAAAGACCCGGAAATGAAAGAAGTTGGTGTTTGATCCCGTGTTTTGCCATAAATTCTAATCGATGTTCCACATCCGTGAAGCTTGCAGGGAAATCCAATAAACCATGGGGCATCCGAAAAATTTGTGTTCCATCATCATTTGTCCGTATGTAAGGGGGTATATTTCTTTTGGATAATTCAGAAACCAATTTTGTCGGCACATAGTGCGTATGTAAATCTATTGCCATGGATTATTCTTTTGCGTTATAAGACAGAAAAATTTATGCATATCACTGATTGCCTTCTGTTTCTTGCACCCGATAAAATTTGTTAATACCAGTAGCTTCGCGGATTTCCGGATCGTCCCGACCCTGTGCTGCGGTTTTGTATGGAATACCGATAGTGTCGGCGATACGAACGAAACCGTGGAATGCAGAGGCTGTAGCAGCAGCATCAACAGTAGCGTTGTTACCAAGCATTCCAAATACTATCTGCCGCGTTTTGGCTATTCTTCTTATATTACGGCTAACAATTGCTTCGGCGAAATTTATCAACTCCAATGCATTAGGTATCTTTGTGGAATCACTAAGGCCTTGGGTAATATCTGGAAAGTTTACTTGGTTATCAGTTTTTTGCGTACTCTCACGGAGCATGTAACTATGAGCCGTTGTTCAATAGGTACATTCGTGTAGGCTTGAAACTCTTGCCGCGATAAGCTCAATTTGTGGTCGAGAAATCGCTCGTATAGACTGGTCAAACCGATAGACATATTCACCCGGTATATAATGCGTGTTTGCCAACGCCCAATAATCCCTCAATGACGCTGGGACCATCGACAGGCCACGGTAGATATAAGCTGCTTTTGGGTTGGGATAAAGTGGCTCATCCGTTTCAACAGCATCTTCTGGTTCAACAATGGGCAACCAAGCAGCCTTAATTTTAGCGCCGGGAGGCAAGTAATTGCTTGGTTTACCTTCTCTTTTATGTGGTAATTCAGTATTGTTGGATCCAAGAGCCATAGTCATGGTATCCATTATCATGACTGATGCGATAATTCCAACTATCTCAACGTATTCTCCTTCTGTTATACCTCCGTTTAAGACTTCCTGCGTCCAAGCTTTACTGAGGCGGCCAGGATCGGAAACTCCTCGATGTACAAGCTCAACTTCAGCCTCCAGAAGACCGCCTTTTGTTTGGTGAGTGCCTTTTGGGGCAAAAGGAGAAAGAGCGTCTTTTATTTTTTTGCAAAAATCACAAGAATGCGCTTGGCGGATTTCGGCAGCAATCGCCAGCCTCCGTTCACTATCAAGCCAAGTGCCCGGAGCAGCTATTCGGCCCCACGCTTTAGTATGGGCATTTACAATATCGCCTCTTACACTGAATCCCGAATTTTCAAAAGGCATTACGTTCATAAAATAACTCCCTTTTAGTGCAGAATAATAGTTAGTATAAATGATTAAGTCTACAATTGACCAGTCTGCAAGTTGCTGGAATTAGTCACGTAGTTTTGACTGAGCTCCGGCACGCGAGTAGTAATAGCGCGCTCTATCCTGGTCTGCTTCAAGTCCAAGTCCTTGTTCATAAATCAAGCCGAGAGCATAATCTGCATGATAATGGCCTTGTTCGGAAGCTTTGATAAACCAGCGGTGCGCTTCTTGGAAATTTTGTCTGACCCCACGACCGTCCAAATACATATTTCCAATACGCACCTGTGCAGATGCGTAATGTCGTTTTGCTGCCTGTAAGTGCCATTCAGCCGCAGCCTTTAGACTGCGTTCAAACATCACTCCTTCTTCATGCAATAACCCCATTTGATACATAGCGCGAGGATAATTCTTATGTGCTGCTTTAGCAAATAAGCTGGCTGCCTTAGCTTTATTTTTCTCAACACCTTGGCCTTTTTCATATAGTTTTCCAAGGTCAAAAAGTGATTTAGCGTGTCCTGAATCCGCCGCCCAATTAAGGAGACGCAGAGCAGTAGTATAGTTTTTTTTGACACCGAGACCGTTTGAATATAAGAAAGCGAGATTATTTCGTGCGAGAGGACTGTTGTTGAGGGCCTGTTTGTACCAATAGGCTGCGGCTTTATAATCTTGTTCAATTCCATGGCCGCGTCGATAAAGAGATCCGATGTTATTTTGTGCACCCGCGTGCCCTTGATTTGCAGCAGCTAGATACCATCGACTTGCTTCTCGAATGTCCAGTTTAATTCCACGTCCCTGTTGAAACAATAATCCAACGTTATATTGCGCCTTTGCCACTCCACTACGGGCGAGGGGTAGCATCACTGCTAGTGCGAGTTGGTAGTCACCATTGCGAAGGGCAATCATGCCGTCCTTGTACCCGGCTACTGCATTGTTCGAGAAAACCAAAAATACTGTAATTAGGAGATATAATGTTGTTTTTGTTTGGTAAAAATCTAGTTTTCCAAATATTCGCACAACTATATTCTGATATTTATTTTGATGTATAGACAAGACCATGGAGCCTTTAACCCACTAATCGGCGATTTATATCAACATTTATCTAAAACTCGTTTTCTTGCAAATAAAAGGCAACCCCTGTGGGGTTACCTAAGTTTAAAAGCAGTTGAGAGTTAGCTAGTTTCTTATATATACTTTGAGAATCCACCGCAAACTTCAACAACAGTGCCCGTTTGGTAACTGTTTTTTTCCGAAACTATCCAAGCCGCCGCATCACCAATTTCTTGTGTTTTCGCCCACCGTCCTAAAAGTGTTTGACTCGAAATACCATCACGCACTTGATCTGGGGTAATGCCCTTTACCTTTGCCATGCTTTCAGCGCGGGGTCCCCACGATTCCGTATTGGTAAAACCTGGGCAAATTGTATTGACGGTTATGTTATCTGGCCCCAATTCTGCTGCCATTATTTTCGCGAATCCGTGTATTGCTGTATTTGGGATTGTTGTTGTGAGAGCCCCCGGAAGTAATTGTTTTCCAGTCACTCCTGACACGTTTAAAATACGGCCCGATTTGGATTTTTTGATGTGTGGAACAGCATGTTTTGTGGTGTGCACAAAAGACATTAAGTTGGTGTTTAGAATTGTGTCCCAAATTTCTGGCGTAACGCTATCGATGGTGCCGGGTATCATACCACCAACGTTATTAACTAAGATGTCGATGCTGCCTAACGATTCGGCAGCCTGTTCAATAAATTTACGACAGCCTGTTTCGTTTGATAAATCGCAGACGATGCCAACCGCTTTTACTCCCTTCGCTTCAAATTCTGCAACGGCCTGATCAAGACGGTCTTGATTGCGAGCTGAGAGAGCAACATTGCATCCTTCCTCTACAAGTGATTTAGCGATGGCGTGACCGATGCCTTGGCTTGAGCCAGTGATGACTGCATTTTTTCCTTTTAGTCCTAGGTCCATTTATTTTCTCCGTTATCTAATTCAAAATTAATCTAATCTCTGTTGTCGACGCGTTTGTTAAATGCGCGTATTTCAATGCTGCTCCATATATCAGCTTTAACTAAAGGATCTCCCATCGTAAATTCTTCTATCGTAGCGCGATCCGCTGCGTCCAGTATATAAAGGCTGCCAACAATGTTCGCCATTTCATCGTCCATTAAAGGGCCTGACATTATATTCTTAATTGTTGTTTGAGCATTTAGATATTCTACGTGACTTGGCATTGCCGCCTCCCGTTTTTCAGCCACATTGGGCTTGTCGATA
Source organism: uncultured Rhodospirillaceae bacterium (assembly GCA_964643045.1). GTDB lineage: Bacteria > Pseudomonadota > Alphaproteobacteria > Rhodospirillales > UBA2165 > TMED23. Next base: position 4,638 of record CAZXSC010000038.1, on the reverse strand, counting down.
CAAAAAATTGCAAAAAGCATTATTCTTCCTTGTTGAGTTATAAAAAATTATTCAATTTTTACGTTTTAACCAGCGTTAACAGCCGCGGCAACGGTGCGTTTAGCTACCCTTTCTATGAGATCATATGTATCTTCAATATATGCCTGATCAATGTTACGAGTGATGAATACAATCCTCGTTCGTTTGTCATTGCTCGGCCATTTATCCATCCAATCGATTGAGTGAAAGATCTGCTGAGCCCCCTGTATCACGGCCGGTTGGTTAGGCCTTTCGTGAACATTTATTATGCCTTTCACTCTGAGTAAATCAGGACCGGCTTCTTTAGTGAGACCCTCTAAAAACATGCTTAGAGTATTAAGTGAAATTGGGGTTTCTTTGACCATAACAAATGAATTAATACTGGGATCATGATGATGATCCGCTATTTCTGGTGCATGGCCATGTTTCTTGTAATACGCCATAGCCGCTTCATCCGGTTTAGCCATGACATTTTCAGCGAATAAAGAAGTCGCTTGTTTCTCATAGGCATCAGCTTGCAGCCAGTTTTCAAAATCAAGTGTTTTTGTCGTTGGATCAAAAATTCCCGTCCCGAATAAATCGGATGGGTTGGCTTCTTTTGTTGTAGTTGCAATAATAGGTGCTGCTGGATTGAGAATCCTAAGACGTTCTTCCAATACGCCGATATTTTGATTATTTTCCGCCATATCTATTTTAGTTATGATCAATCGGTCTGCTATGGCTACCTGTTTAATGCATTCGGGGAACCGATCCAACGACGATACCCCATTGATTGTATCGACGGTGGTGACCACACCATCCAAAGAAAAATGATTAAATACCATTGGGTTGGTAAGTATAATTTGAAGCACTGGAGCTGGGTCTGCGATGCCGGTCGTTTCAATGATAACTCGATCGAAGAAAGGAATAGTGCCAGCATTACGTTGAATGTAAAGATCACGAAAGGTGTCTATTAGATCGCTTTTTACCGTGCAACATAAACAACCGTTCGCTAATTGGATGACGTTTTCATCGGAGCGTTCGACAAGATCATAGTCGAGGCCTATTTCACCAAATTCATTGACTATAACCGCCGCTTGCGACATGTCGGGATGTTCAAGCAAGGTATTTAGAAGTGTTGTTTTCCCGCTACCTAAAAATCCGGTGATAAGGGTGACCCAAATTTTATCCATATCAATGGCTCATCAAGTCGGTTAGTAGATTTCGCAACCGGGAAGACCGCATGAAATAAGATGATCGCTAGGAAAGTTGGTAATTATATCACAGCCGTCATCGGTTACGACAACTTCTTCTTCAATTCTGGCAGCACCGGAGCCATCCGCTGCACCTTTCCAGCATTCAACAGCAAAAACCATCCCTTTTTTTAATTTAGTACCCTGTTCCATATAGCGTCGGGAAATAATTGGCCGTTCCCATAGACTTAAACCGATACCATGACCAAATTGCAGCAGGAATGCTTCATCTTCATTGGCATATCCAAACTCTTCAGCTTTTGGCCAGGCTTTGGAAACGTCATCCAGCAGGGCCCCTGGTTTGATAGCCTCGAGCGCAGCGTTAACCCATTGGGAGCATTGCTCATACGCTTCTTTTTGTGCTTCGTTTGGAATGCCGCAAATAAAAGTACGGTAATAACATGTGTGGTAACCGTTAAGGCTATGCATTATGTCGAGGAATATCATATCGCCAGGTTGAATCATTCGATCTGAAAATGTATGCGAGTGAGGTGCTCCACGTGGCCCTGCTACTGAGTTAACGCATTCAACGCGTTCTGAGCCCATTGCATAAAGTTGTTCGTTGGCAATGGCTACAAGATCACTTTCCCGGGCGCCAGGCCGAATTGCTTTCGCAATATCTAGGTAAACCCCATCAACCATGGCAGCCGCTTGCTTCAGGATTTCAATTTCTTCATCTGTTTTAATTTCACGGGCATCCATTAGAGCTTGCTGACCGTCGACTAATTCAATCCCTTCGGCTTCCAGAGCACGCATCATTGGAAGTTCCATTACGTCAATCCCGATCGGCTCTTTCTCGATGCCCATATCCGCTAATTTTTCTTTAATCTGTTTTGCAAATACCTTCTCAATACCAAGCGCTGGTGGAAGCGCACCCTGCATAGTTGAAACGGGTGCGTCTACATTATTACCCAACCAAGGTGAGCTTTTTCGTTTTGCTGGTGATGCCGGGTCCCACAAAAACGGACTACCCTCTTGGCCTAATAAACAATATCGATCAAATTTATCTCTGCCCCATTCGCCAATATGGGTTGCTGTAATATATCGAATATTGTCAAAGTTGAAACAGACTACGGCTGCGAGGCCCGCATCAACGATTGCCTGTCTCGCTCGCTCCGTGCGATCAGCAACCAGCTTGGCATAATTAACCCCAGCTTCCCAGTCCTTCGCTTGTGCACCCCAAGTCGCTGTTGAATGTGGTCGCGTATAAAACATTTAGCTCTCCTGCTCTAACGTTCTGCAATTACTGTTCATAGAATACCCTCAATGAGAAGAATATGAAAAGCGAAAATAGTTATAGTAGCCAATCGTGACAAGAAGTGGATTACACTTCGTGCGCAATATTTTGCCGAAAGTCGCCCTTATAAATTTATGACTTCAGTTGACAAAATTCGGTCCCTATGAAATTATCTACAGATTCTATGCAAACGTTTGCATAAAATCAAAAAGCCTGCAAGGATTGATTAGATAAAATTTCATCAGGAGAAATCTTAATGGCAAAAAAGGCAACGGAAAAAAAGAAAGTAGCGGCTGTAAAAACCCGTCTCAATGATGATATAGGTGAAGAAAATCGCCTCACGATGTATCGTCTCCAATTGGAGATAAGGCATTTAGAACAAAGAGCTCATGATCTCTTTTTTCAGAATTTAATCAAAGGAACCAGTCATTTAGCAATTGGACAGGAAGCAATTGCCGCGGGTTTTGGAGCGGCTTTACGTCCGGATGACTTCACTTTTTGCACTTATCGCGGTCATGCACATACCCTGGTTCGCGGTGCTTCAATGATGGGTATGCTCGGAGAGTTAATGGGTAAAGAATGTGGCATGCTTCAGGGTAAGGGCGGATCTATGCATCTAACAGATGTCGAAAAAGGTGCGATGGGCTCTTACGCTATAATTGGGGCTCATTTGCCTATCGCCGCGGGGGCAGCGTGGCAGGCTCAATACAATAATACAGGACAGGTAGCAGTTTGCTTTTTTGGAGACGGCACGACAAATATTGGGGCGTTTCACGAAGCGATCAATTTCGCCGTTATTTGGGAACTACCGGTTGTATTTGTTTGTGAGAATAATCTTTACATGGAGTACACGCCAATTAGCGACGTGACAGCCGTTGAGCATCCGGCTGCCGATCGTGCCGGTGCTTACGGTCTTCCCTCGATAATTGTTGATGGTAATGATGCCGATGCAGTTTATCGGATCGCAGTAACGGCATTTGAAAAAGCCCGCTCGGGAGGCGGCCCTTCTTTGATCGAAGCAAAAACATATCGTTATTCAGGACATTCGAGGGCTGATCCGGCTACTTACCGGCCCGAGGGTGAGCTAGAAAAATGGATGAAGAAAGACCCAATCCCAATGTATCGTCAACGTCTCATAGGTTTTGGTGTAAAAGAGAAAGTAGTAAGCGGCATAGAACGGGCTGTGACTAAGGCTGTTGATGAAGCAACGGAGGCGGCGAAGGCCTCCCCAACACCGCCGCTGGAGTATGCCACGACGGATGTTTGGGCTGACGGAGGTTCTTCATGGCGGAATTAACTTATCGAGAGGCAGTTGCTGCCGCAATTGCTCAAGAAATGCGTCGAGACGAGAAAGTTGTTTTTCTTGGAGAAGACATCGCAAAAGCTGGCGGTGTGTTTAAAGCGACGGTTGGCCTGTGGGAAGAATTTGGCGATTTGCGTGTTCGCGATACGCCAATATCTGAACAGGCGATTTTGGGAGCGGCAATGGGAGCGGCCATGACAGGACTGAAACCTATCGCCGAGATTATGTTTTCAGATTTTCTTGCAGTTTGTTGGGATATTGTATCCAATCAAATAGCAAAGTCCCGCTACATGACCGGCGGTCAAGTTGAGATGCCGTTGGTAATAAGAACGGCTAATGGCGGAGGAGCTCGATTTGGCGCTCAGCATTCCCAGAGCGTCGAAAATTGGGCAATGATGATCCCAGGTATTAAAGTTGTCGCTCCTTCGACGCCGGTTGATGTTAAGGGACTTTTAGCGGCATCTATACGTGATCCTGATCCCGTAATTTTCTTCGAGCAGAAGTCACTTTACGCAGTTAAAGGAGAGGTGCCTGATACGGAGTATATTGATGAAATAGGTAAAGCAAAAGTCCTGCGGCATGGGGATGATGTGACAATACTCGCATTAGCTTTAATGGTGCCGCGAGCGCTTGAGGCTGCCGACAGGCTCCAAAAAGAAGTAGGAATTTCAGCAACAGTTGTTGATATTAGGAGCCTTGTGCCGCTAGATACTCAGACAATTCTGGCTGAAACCAGGAAAACTGGACGGGTTGTCACAGTTGAAGAAAATCCCCGCCTTTGCGGTTGGGGGGCCGAGATTTCTTCGATCATTTCGGAAGAATGTTTTTTTGATCTTGATATGCCCATC
>CAZXSC010000037.1:0-22564 GCA_964643045.1 uncultured Rhodospirillaceae bacterium | reverse complement strand
TCTTTTTTATAATTATTATCAATCATACTCACTGAAATAGTCTGATTTGAAACAACTGCACAGTCAAAATCAATTTCAAAAGCAACTGAAAAATAATCACTTGGAGCTAATTCGGCCATTTTATTGCCAATCTCAACACGTACCGGTTTCAAGATTTCTATAACACGACGAGGTGCGTCTTGTTCCAACAGACCAGCACATTCAATCAAAAACACAAAAGGTTGAGCACTACCATCCATTACAGGAACTTCAGGGCCGTTTAAGTCAACATAAACATTATCAACACTACAACCTGCTAACGCAGACATAAGATGCTCAATTGTGCTAACTGTCACACCTTCTTCATTAGATATTGTTGTACACATCTTTGTATCAACGACATTTTTCCAATTCGCAAGTATTTCATTAGGCCCTGATATGTCGGTGCGACGAAAAACAACTCCAGTATTAGCATCAGCCGGACGAATACTCAGTGAAACTTTTTCACCACTATGGAGTGAGGTGCCAACGCAACTCATAGCACGAAGAAGTGTATTTTGGTTAACTGGAGTACTCGACGCTAATATAGATGGCGACCGCGTAAATTTCCTAGAGTTAATGTCCTGGCCTATATGATTCATACTCTTGTACTTGAAATTCCCTTAAACCCCAACATCTAGATCCGACATCTAAACCTGACGGGCCCAAACTTAACTACTAGTTTTTAGCAATGGCTTGATAGGTACTCAAATCAACAAATATTGCAAATTGTTACGCCCGATTTCAGCAAAAATCTTAACAATTACTAATTTGCTTGTCGCCGTAAAAAAGCTGGAATATCTAGGATATCTTCCGCCTCTTGTGCCCCAGAAAGTCGGTCTTCAGGATCCAAATCACCCAACAGATGCTGGGGGGAAGATACTCCGTCATCTATATCTTTATCAATGTTTTCTTGCAACGATTCGGTATGCGAGCCTTCTGAGGATTCGCTAACTTTTCCAGTATTTAAGCCAGCTAACTGCCCGCTAACAGATTTGAGGTTAGTTTCAATACTTTCATCTTGGTCAATTGATTTGTTTTGACTAATTTTGGGTTCTCCAATTAATTCAGGTTGAACCTGGGCAATCAATTCCTTTCCGTGTTCTGGTCCGTGCGCTAAAACAGTGTCAATTGTATCACCAGATTTATCACCGACTATCGCGCCTGGTTGGGTTGGCTTTTCTTCGATTTTAGATTCGGCTCGTTTCTTGTCTCCGCGGGCAACACCTGTGACTCGTTCGAACAAGCTCAAGCCACCACTTTTTCGAGGCTTTTCTGATACCTCAGCGAATTTACTACCGTTGACCATATCCGCCGCCGCAAATGTATCGGCTGTAGTTGATGAAGCTAAGGATTCTGAAGGCTTTGGCGGGATAAAAACATCATCGCCTGCCTTTCTTTCAGCTAAAAAACCCGGAATTTTATCGTCCGCCGCTGAAGAACTCACTGTTTCTTTTTCTTGAGCAGTTTCAACCGTGTTTCTTTGATTGGAAACAGTATTCTCCTCTAGCTCAAATGATTCTCTGTCAGATTTTTCCATTTTTAGTGTTGGTTCTGGTCGAGAAGTCTCTTTTTCTTGATTATTAGACTGTATATTTTCATCAATATTGTTAAGCATGTCTGCGGAGGGTCTATCCTCATGTTTTATCGGGATAGCAGGATGTACGGTTGGTTCTGCTTTTACTCCAGATGCTGATTCAATACCTGTCGCCACGACCGAAACCCTAACCCTACCTTCTAGAGATTCATCAAAAGTTGAGCCAAAGATTATATTAACATCACCGTCAACTTCATCACGGATTCGATTTGCAGCCTCATCGACTTCAAAAAGTGTAATGTCCGTTCCAGCTGTAATATTTATCAGAACACCCTTAGCACCCCCCATTGAAGTGTCGTCGAGTAATGGGTTGGCAATTGCTTTCTCGGCAGCTTCAGTGGCTCGGCGCTCACCCTCGGCTTCACCGGTACCCATCATTGCCTTACCCATCTCGCTCATCACCGATTTGATATCGGCAAAATCGAGATTAATAAGACCTGGCATAACCATCAAATCGGTAACACCCCTGACGCCTGAATACAAAACGTCATCAGCCATTTTAAAGGCATCGGCAAAGGTAGTTTTCTCATTGGCCACCCGGAAAAGGTTCTGATTTGGAATAATTAAAAGTGTATCAACGTACTGTTGCAACTCCCCTAGCCCTGCCTCGGCCGCCTTCATGCGATTGCTTCCTTCAAACTGAAAAGGCTTAGTCACAACACCCACAGTCAAAATACCACACTCTCTTGCGGCCTTCGCAATTACAGGAGCTGCCCCCGTACCTGTGCCACCTCCCAGGCCAGCTGTTATAAAAACCATGTTTGTATCTTTTATATGAGAAATAATCTCTTCCAAGGATTCCTCTGCTGCTGCTTGCCCTATATCAGGGTTTGCCCCCGCGCCTAAGCCCTGTGTTACATTGACCCCCATTTGGATTCGATGTTCTGATTTTGAAAGCGATAAGGCTTGAGCATCAGAATTTGCGGCTAGGAATTCAACACCCTCCAAACCTGATTGAATCATATTATTAACCGCGTTACCGCCAGCACCGCCGACACCGATTACGGTGATGCGAGGTTTTAATTCCGACCCAATTGAACCGGTTGGTAATGTGATATTAATAGTCATGATAGCCTCCAACTCCAAATCTAGTGTCCACTGTTGACAAGTGTTGGATTCTCCACCGCAAAAGTGACGCGTCTCCTCAATTTTTTAAATTGAGTAAAAATCTTATAGGGCCGATTATAGGGGCAAAAGGTTACCTAAATGTTTTCACGCAACCATTTTCCTATTTTTGTTAATTTGCTGCTAGTTGCGTCCACATTTAATGGGGAGGTAAGGTTTTCACGCTTACGTTCTTTCAGTATAAATTGAATTAGTCCAGCTGGAGCTGAAAATGCAGGTCCGCTAACAGATTCTGCTAAGCCTTTAATATAATTTGGTTGTCCTAACCTAACTTGTTTGTCCATCATTTCAGAAGCTAGTTCACGAACGCCGGTTAATTGACTTCCACCACCCGTCAATACAACTCGTCGCGCTCCTGCTTTTTCAAACCCGGTGGGCTCAAGTTTTTCACGAACCAACTCATAAATCTCTTCAATTCTAGGGCGAATAATTCCCACTAACATTGAACGCGTAATCTGGTTCTCACCATCATCCTCTTCTCCTACTAGCGGAACTTTTATGATTTCTTGGTCGTCGGAAGATGCTGGGACAACACTACCGTAAAGCGTCTTCATGCGCTCAGCATAAGTAACTGGTGTAGAAAGACCTCGAGCGATATCATTCGTTACATGGTTTCCACCAAGTGGAACCGAACTTGTATAAACAATTTCACCATCGAAAAATAAGGATATGTCAGTCGTGCCGCCGCCCATATCAATACAAATTACTCCCAATTCTTTCTCATCTTCAACAAGACATGAAAGACCTGCAGCGTAAGATCCTACAACTTGCAACTCAACATCCAAGTGGCAGCGATTAACACAAGCAGCAATATTTCGGATAGCCCCTGCTGACGCCGTAATTACATGCATATTAACGCCTAATTTTTCCCCAAACATCCCGCGCGGATCTTTAATACCGGGATTGTTATCAATGCTATATGCCACTGGTAATGTATGAATAATATCGCGATGGTCATCTTGTTGGCTATGAAGCCATGCCGGATCAAGCGCACGTTTCAAGTCAGAATTACTGATCTCTTGGCCTGAAATGGCAACATCAAAAGAAATCAACTTCGATTCTGGAACTGAACCTGAAATCCCCAGCACAACATCACGTACATTTTCCCCCGCCATATGCTCGGCCGCCTCAACAGTAGTCCGGATACTATCCTCAACAGCAGACATATCGATAATATGACCATTTTTAACGCCTCTTGAAACTTGATGTCCTACACCGATAACCTCTGCAGAGCCATCATCTAATGGTCTCGCAATAAAACAAGCCACCTTTGTGCTCCCAACGTCAAGGGCTGTAATAAGACCAGAACGCATAACTGATTTTGAAGCAACCTTTTCCATCATTCCTCTAGCTCAGGTATTCCTACCCTTAATAAGCGTTCCCAAAGAATTTGGCTCTGTTTGACCATTCGGTTGCCGGCGCAAGTCATCCTTTAACTTAGAATTAATACCCGGTATTTCTGGTATGGCTTCCTTGGTAGTAATTATCTTACGTTCTCTGAGAACTACTCTGTCTGACAAACGCAAATCTATGATTTCTAACTTGTTCAATGAAGAACTGTATTTCTTATACAGTTTTGCGAGATGACCCCAAGCTGCATCCGAATCATCTTCCGGTAACAAAATTTTAGTTGTATTATTCAAATGGAGATTCCAACGCCGTTCCCCAACGCGTACAGCTGCCTTTACCCGGTTAGCCAATTCTGGCTCCTGTGCCAATATACTGAAAAGACTGGAAGCTTTTCGAGGTGCATCATTCCCGATTATAACTATTAGATTTGTGTAGGCGCTAATATCCGTGACTGGTATCACCTCTCCTTTGATATCAATCAATGAAAAAATTCCGTTGCGTTGCCATAAGGCCATTGGACGACGTTCCCAAAGAACAAGATGGACAACATCAGGGAGTTGCCGCTCAATCACTGCCCTCTTTATCCAAGGAAGGGCTTCGATCCGAATACGAGCGGAATCGGCATCAAAGGCTAATATAGGCGCCCCACGTTTCAACCCTAATGCCTTAAGAAGATCGTGACGCGAGGTTTCAAATCGCCCCTCAACTAAAATTTCACGCACTACAAAACCTTTTTTTGCAGCTCTTAAGATTAAGGATGATTTAGCATAATCAGCTGTCCGATGTAACCAATCGGTCTGCCAAGCCCTCCAACAGACAAAGCCCGTGCCACCCGCCAAACAGACCAAAAAACACCCTATAAAAGCAGGTTGGCGCCAAAATGGTTTAACCCGGCGGCGCGGCTGCCCCCTTTTACTATTAGGAGAAAATTTTTTAACCCTATTCATTTATTTCACTGTTAAGAATCATAAGAAGCATTTTCCACGAGCCACATTACTAGTTCGTTAAAAGATATGTTCAAATACGCGGCTTGCTCCGGGACCAATGATGTCGGCGTCATACCAGGCTGAGTATTGATCTCCAAGACATAAAGTTCGTCCCCGTCATATCGTATATCTACTCGCGATACTCCTCGGCACTCTAGACTTTCATGGGCTAGAAGGGAAACTCGTAATGCTTCGTCATAAACAACTTTTGGAATATCGGCGGGTATTATATGTTTTGAGCCGCCATCGATATATTTTGCTCCATAATCATAAAAATCATTTTCTGTTATAATTTCTGTAACAGCTAGAGGACGATTGCCCATTACTGTTACGGTAAGTTCTCTTCCCGGAACGAATCTTTCAACCATTACCTTATCTCCAAGCGCCCACTCCTTCTTTCTTGGCTTAAAAACCGCACCAACAGGTACAATATTGACACCAACACTCGAACCTTCACTAATAGGCTTCACGACGTAGGGTGGTGCCATGACCCTGTTTTTAATAATCTCTTCAAAGGTAACTATTTGGTGCTCAGAAACTTTAATGCCCACAGCTGTCATTATTAATTTTGCCATGGGTTTATTTATCGCCAAAGAAGAGGCCAACACACCTGAGTGGGTATATGGAATTTCTAGAATATTTAGTAGGCCTTGAATACATCCATCTTCGCCGTAGGAGCCATGTAATGCATTAAAAACAATATCTGGTCTAGGCCTTAGGTCCGTTAATATCGAGCCGATATTTAGCCCGACGTCTATGGGGTTCACTTGACAGCCAGAATCCTTTAAAGAATCACAAACAGCTGCTCCAGATATAAGTGATACGTCCCGTTCACTTGACGAACCACCAAATAATACTGTCACATGAAGACTCATCCACTCAGCCTCTCGGATAAAGCTGACGCCTCGACACCTATGCGATGGATCTCCCAATCAAGTCGAATGCCACTAGCTTCAAATACACGGTCACGAATCTCTTCACCAAGCCCCTCGAGATCAGCTGCATTAGCAGAACCGGTGTTTATGAGAAAATTACAATGTTTTTCGGATACAACGGCTCCGCCACGTATTAAGCCTCGGCAACCTGCTGCATCTATTAGCTCCCAAGCCTTAAGGCCCGGGGGATTAACAAATGTACTACCACCAGTCGACATTTTTACTGGTTGCGTAACCTCTCTCTCTTTGCGGATATTATCCATACGGCCAGAGATTTGGGCAATATCTCCCAAAATTCCTTTGAAGCGCCCTCCTACATAGATTAAATTATTATCCGCTTGGGAATGCCTATAACCAAATTGTAGTTCCGCTGTTGACAATTCGACCAAATTACCCTCGATATCCAAGGCTTGAACACTGTGCAGTATGTCTCTAATTTCAGACCCATAGGCCCCCGCATTCATTCGAATTGAACCACCAACTGTTCCAGGAATTCCAGACAAAAATTCAAAACCAGCTACACCGTTTTCACATGCAACATTTGCAAGTTTGAGATTTGATAATCCCCCGCCAGCAAAAATTTCTCTTCCATTTACAGAAATCTTTTCAAGAACCTTACCAAGGCGGATCGTGACTCCTGGAATTCCACCATCACGCACCAATACGTTAGAACCTATTCCAATCATTGTAATAGAAACTGTATCTGGTTTTTTTTGAAGAAAATTCATCAAATCATTAAGATCAGCGGGCCAAAACATAACTTCAGCGGGTCCACCGACCTTGAACCAAGTTGACTTAGAAAGTTCCACGTTTGGTTCAATTTTCCCTCTGCAGAATCGGAATTGCTCAATTAAATGATTACAGTAGAAACTGGTTTTCATAGCGAACCGCCTGAGGTTAAGCTATCATGTAATTTCATTAAATCGGCCGGCAAATTATTTGCCCAACTGGTAATATCTCCAGCACCAAGACAAACAACAAAATCTCCTGAAATTAGTTCGTTGTTAATAATTAAAGCCAGGTCTTCCGGTCGTTCAAGAGGCATAACATTTCGATGACCATGGGTCTGAACACCATGAACCAAACAATCTCTGGAAACACCATCAATCGGCGTTTCCCCAGCAGCATAAATATCTGAAATGACCACAATATCGGCCTCATTGAAACATTTACAAAAATCTTCAAACAAATTCTTTAATCGCGAATAACGATGCGGTTGCACAACCGCCATTATTTTACCACCAGACGACGCCGTCCTTGCGGCATTCAATGCTGCCATGATTTCCGCAGGATGGTGTCCATAATCATCAATAATTGTGATCCCATTGAACAAACCAACCTTGGTAAACCTGCGCTTTACACCAGCAAAGTTTTTTAAGCCTTCGCGGATGGCATCATCAGACAAGCCTAGCTGAAGGGCAATTGTCAAAGCAGCCGCTGAATTTGAAATGTTGTGACCCCCTACCATCGGTAAATGGAGCTTATCAATGATGCGTTCATTACCTGATTTAGGATCCGTAATTACAATATCAAAATTTGATTCATTAGCACCTGTTTTAATATTATTAACCCTAATATCAGCTTGCGGGGATATACCATATGTCAGAATCCTGCGATCAGAAATTCTTGGGATGAGATCCTGCACCCCAACGTCATCAATACAAAGTACTGCAAAGCCATAAAATGGAATCCGTTCAACGAAAGAGACAAAAGCCTCCTTAAGATCACCAAAAGAGTGATAGTGATCCATATGCTCTTTATCTATATTTGTTACCACAGCGATCGTTGATGGTAACTTGACAAAAGTACCATCAGATTCATCCGCTTCAACGATCATCCACTCACTGCTTCCCAGCCGTGCATTTGTACCCCAAGAATTTATAATTCCACCATTTATAACTGTGGGATCCATCTCTGCACTTTCTAAAAGGGCCGCAATCAATGATGTGGTCGTAGTTTTACCATGTGTGCCACCAACCGCTATTGACGATTTAAATCGCATCAACTCGCCTAACATCTCTGCTCGCCGGACCACTGGTGTCCGGCGTTTGCGCGCTGCTTCTAATTCCGGGTTATTTAATTTTATAGCTGAAGAAATTACTACAACAGCCGCATCTCCTAAGTTAACTTCTTTATGCCCAATCATTATATTTATTCCAAGGCTCCGCAATCGAGTTATATTAGCGCCCACAGTTAAATCGCTGCCTTGCACAGCATAGCCAAGATTGTGAAGAACCTCAGCAATACCGCTCATACCAATCCCGCCGATTCCTATGAAATGAATGATCGCGTCTTGATCAATTGGCAAGCTTCTCATTAAGCCCCACCGTGATCTTTAACTAAATCATTAGGTACGAGGTCGAGAACTGCATCAGCTAGCCTGTTAGCTGCGTTCGGTTTACCTGCCTCCCAAGAGGCTGCTCCTGCATTTTCCAGCGTTTTAGGAATTGAAAATAACGATTCCAACCTTTCAGCCAGGACCTTAGCAGTAAAAGAATCCTCAGGTATGAGCCAACCACCACCAATCTCGTCAACGGCGTAGGCGTTATGCGACTGATGGTCATCAACAGCAAACGAATAAGGTACTAATATGGCCGGACGTCCGATGGTCGTTAGTTCCGCTATTGTAGAAGCTCCTGACCTACAAATTATTAGATGGGCCATAGCAATACGATCCGGAATATCGTTAAAAAAACTTGAAATATCAGCTTCAATGCCTAACTCATGGTAAGCCGCCTTAGTAACTTCAACGTCTTCAATACGACATTGTTGCGTAACCTTTATTCGACGCCTCAAGGTCTCGCTAATTCGTTTTAAAGCATCAGGTATAATCACACTAAATATTTGGGCACCTTGGCTACCACCAAATATGGTCAGGTTTATTCCACCTTCAGAGCCCAAGCTAGAATACGATCGATGTCGCATACTTCTTATGGATGGACGGACCGGCATGCCGGTCACAATAATATTTGATTTTGATTGTTCTGGAATGGCCTGAACCTTATCAAATGATGTGGTTATTTTTTTTACTCGCCGCGCCAGTAGCCTATTCGCTCGGCCAAGGACAGCATTCTGTTCATGTATAATTGATCTTACGCCAGAATGAACAGCAGCTAGCATAGTTGGGACTGAAGCATAACCGCCAAAACCTACAACCACCGCTGGCTTTAACCGTCGCAATAGAAGCCACGCTTGAAAAATACCGATGCAGATTTCGATAATACTAATAATACGTAACAATAATGTTTTGCCAGCGATACCGCCCGAACGAACATGATAAGAATCAAGCTCCGCGAGCCTACCTTGCAGATTGCTGCCTCGACGATCCGTTACTAACACCAAACAAAACCCTCGTTCAATTAGCTCAACGGCCAACGCCTCAGCCGGGAAAACGTGTCCACCGGTACCACCAGCGGCCAAAACAATAAGAGGGGACGGCGCCTTATTCTTCATAAGTTCAAACGTCCCTCCAAATCTCTACCACCAAGGTTACGCCACATATTCCCCTGGCCGGGTCGTTCACGGGTAAGAGCCAATACCATCCCGAATCCTATTGCTAAAGCAAACATTGATGAGCCACCGTAGGAAATAAATGGTAAAGTCATTCCCTTAGTTGGCATGAGATTTAAAGTCGATGCCATATTGATAATGGCCTGCAAAGCAAACTGGACTAGCAAGCCAGCAACAGCAAGTTGAACAAATAAATCAGTTTCTTTAAAAGCACGAACAAATCCACGTAAAACAACAAATAGAAACAACCCAACTATCAACAATGTCATAACAAGACCAAATTCTTCTCCGGCTACAGCAAAGATAAAATCAGCATGAGCATCGGGTAAAACTTCTTTAATATGACCTTCACCAGGGCCCCTCCCAAATATACCGCCATTACGAAAAGCCTCTAGAGAACGCTCGACCTGGTATGCCTCGTTACTCGCTGGATCAAAAAAGCGATCAATTCGAGTTTGCACATGCGTAAAGCTAAAGTAAGCACCAAATCCGCCAAAAATAAAAATCAGACCAATTGCCAACACGAGGAACATCGGGAGACCTGCGAGAAAGAATTGCACACCCCACACGACACTGACCAAAATAGCCATACCGACATCTGGCTGCATTAGTAACAGCGCAACGACAGTTAAATATAAGCCCACGGCTACCATATAACCCGGAGAATCTTCTTGGAGCCGCCAAGCCGCAAACATCCAGGCCGAAATAATTATAAAACTTGGCTTAACAAACTCGGAGGGCTGAATCGAGAAACCTGCTAGATTTACCCATCGTGCTGCTCCTTTGATTTCTAATCCGTTCACCAAAGTGAAAATCATCAACACAATAGAACAACTAAAACAAAAAACTGCTAGTAGCTTTACACCTCTGAAATTGAGAAAAGAAACGGCGAACATTACTATAAAAGAAAGAGGAATGAACATAAAATGACGATAAGCAAGAAAGAAAATATCAAGGTTTCGATTTTTTGCAACTGCCGGGCTCGCCGCTAATGCTAAAATAGCACCACAAGCGATAATAGATATTATTGCAACAATCATCCAGCGATCAATCGTCCACCACCATCGTCCAAGAATACTCTCATCTGTCCGGGAAAACGTGTTTCTCATACTCGTAATTTTCCTAAATTATTAACCAGGGCACGAAAATGATCTCCCCGTGCTTCAAAATCACTAAATTGATCAAAAGAGGCACAAGCCGGTGATAATAAAACGGTACTAGGTTTAGCTAAATTTGCATTACGATAAGCCTCATTTACGGCTGTTTCCAAATCACCACATCGACTAATAGGAACAGAAGATCCTAATAAGCCTGCTAATTGATCAGCGGAATCGCCAATCAGATATGCTTGAGATACCCTTTCCAAAAGATGCTCGATAGTCCCTAAATTATCTTCCTTAAACTGACCACCCAAAATCCAATGAATATTGTTACTACAATTAAGAGCTTTAGCGACGGATACGGTATTTGTTGCCTTACTGTCGTTAATGAATGAAATATCATCGATCACTCGAATAAATTCTTGACGATGTGCAAGGCCCTTATATGTATTTATCGCCTCAATAATTTTTTCTTGCTCAATTCCAATTGCCTTAACAGCGGCGAAAGCTGCCGCTATATTTTGCCAATTATGTTGGCCTGGCAAAGCTAAAACTGATCGTAAATCCATAATCTCCTTTTTTCTATTATCAAGGTCATCTATTAACATCCCATTATCAACATAAACTCCACCGGGAACACGTGTTCCCGATGAAATTGGCACAATATTAGTATTTTTCCGGCCAATCATTAGTTCCAAGCAGATACCACGGCAATGGGTGTCTTCCATTCCAATTATAGCGGTTGAATCTTCCAAGGTTCGTTCAAATAAGATCTTTTTAGCAGCTACATAACCCTTCATGCCGCCATGCCTATCCAAATGATCTTCTGAAATATTTAGCAATACAGCAATATCTAATTCCATGGATGGAACACGCTCTAGCTGATAAGATGAAATTTCTAGAACATATGTGCCATTCTCATCTAAGGGCAAGAGTTCCAGCGCGGGAATACCATAATTACCGCCGATCTCTGCATGGTGAAACGAATTATTTAATATATGCCCGATTAGGGCTGTCGTTGTTGATTTCCCATTAGTCCCAGAGATTCCTATAAAGCGGGCTAACTTATTTTCACGCGCCAATAAGTCCATATCGCAAATAAGTTCACAACCTGCCTCTCGAGCACGCATTGTTAACTCGTGAGGTTCAGGGTAACGATCCGGAATTCCTGGACTTAATACAATTGTCTCAAGTGCTGAAAAATCAATTTGATAAAGATCAGTCAGTCGTACACCTTCATTTTCAGCGGCATCCCGTTTTTCTTGTACATCATCCCACGCCCAAACATCACAACCACCTGCCTCTAATGCTCGCACAGCTGATAAACCAGAACGCCCCAACCCTAAAACCCCAATGGGCTTATTTGTAAAAGAAGTTACAGTAATCATTCCACTTTTTAACACCACAATTTGCTATCGCAGTTTTAATGTTGCCAATCCAGCGATTGCCAAAATCACGGCAATAATCCAAAAACGTATAACTATCGTTGACTCAGCCCAGCCCTTCTTTTCAAAATGATGATGAAGTGGAGCCATTGCAAAAACTCGTTTACCAGTGAATTTAAAAGATATAACCTGAACCATCACGGAAAAGGTCTCTAAAACGAACAGGCCTCCAACGATGGCCAACACCAGTTCGTGCTTAGTAATTACTGCTACAGAACCAAGTGCACCCCCGATTGATAATGAGCCAGTATCGCCCATAAATACCATTGCAGGTGGGGCATTAAACCAGAGAAAACCAAGTCCAGCTCCTATTAGAGCTCCACAAAAAATAGAAAGCTCTCCGGCGCCCGGTAAATAATTTAATTGCAAATAATTAGAGAAAACGGAATTACCAACCAAATAAGATATCAGCACAAAAACACCTGCTGCTATCATCACTGGTACAATTGCGAGTCCATCTAGACCATCGGTTAAATTAACTGCATTTGATGAACCTACCATCACTAGAGCTGCAAATACTATAAAAAACCAACCTAGATCCAATAAAACAGTTTTAAAAAACGGGACGGCGAGAGAGGTTGCCAAGGGTTCTTTCGCAAGTGTTATTATATAAATTGTTGCAACGATCGCGATTAACAGTTGCAATGTTATTTTTAATTTCCCTGATAAACCATCAGAATTCTGCCGTGCGACTTTTTTATAATCGTCAACGAACCCAATCAATCCGTAGCCTACCGTAACACCGACAGTTACCCAAATATAGCCATTACGTAAATCAGCCCAAAGAAGCGTTGATAACACCAAGGCTAACAATATCATAACACCACCCATCGTCGGTGTTCCTACTTTTGTAATAAGATGTCCTTCAGGACCATTTTTCCGGATAGGTTGGCCTTTTTGCTGATTAAGCTTGAGCCAATCAATAATAAATGGTCCACAAATAAAACTAATAAGCAGTGCTGTCATCAATGCACCACCTGTTCGAAAAGTTATATATCGGAATAAATTCAAATATGGCAATTGGTCTGAAAATTGCACGAGGGTATTAAATAACATTTAAATCCTCCTTCTCAAAATCATTAGAGGTAACATTTGAGCTAGTTTTGGAATCCAACAATGCACGGACAATTTTTCCCATTTGATAACTAGCGGATCCTTTCACTAAAATTACGTCGTCAGGCCGAACCAAATTTAATAATGGCTGAATTAGATCCCTAGTTCTATCAACATTTATTATATTAATTTCTGATGGAAGATCACTGCACATACATTTCATCTCTGGTCCAACTGTGAAAACAACATTCACCCCTGCTTCACGTAATTGATCTCCGACGGCTGAGTGAAGATCAGCCGATTTAACTCCTAGCTCCTTCATATCGCCAAGCACACAGATTCTTCGGCCAGAACGTCCTGTTTTTAATCGGGACAAAACCTCTATCGCCGCAGAAACTGATGCTGGACTTGCATTATAACTATCATCAATCAACTCGAAAAATCCGTCATTTATTGGCAAAACATGACGTTGACCACGCCCCTTAAATGATTCTATTTTGATGAAGGCTTCAGCCGCTGCAATCACATCTCCCCCAACTTGTTGTACAGCAGCTAACACGGCCAAACTATTCTGTATCCAGTGTTGGCCTGGCATCGAAAGCAGGTAATCAATATAAGTATTGCCAAAACAGACCTCAACTTCCGAACCGTTTGGGTGTAATTCATAATCTACTAACCTAAACTCAGCATCACTATCTCTACCAAAACCTACTATATTTCCTGCTCCAGCATCTAGAGCTGCTGATTCCAATAAACTAAAAAATTTGTTGTCTTTGTTAAGAATAGCGGTACCTCCTTTCTCCAAGCCTTGAAAAATTTCAGCCTTGGCGTGGGCTATGTCATCGATCGACGAAAAAAACTCAATATGTGCCAGCTCAACAGTTGTCACAATTGCGACACTTGGACGTACTATTTTTGACAAGCCCATTAACTCGCCAGCGTGGTTCATACCCAATTCAAATACTGCATAATCAGCATTCTTTGGCAGCCGAGCCAACGAGAGTGGCACACCAAGATGATTATTATAACTCCCCACATTATATGATGTCTTGCCTTGTTCAGAGAGTAATTCTCCTAACGCTTCTTTTACGCCTGTCTTACCCACGCTACCTGTCACGGCAATCACCTTTGCTAACGACCTATCGCGGCCTCCTCTCCCAATATCATCAAGAGCCCGCTCAGTATCAGCTACTTTTAATAAAGACGCTCCTTTCATATGTTCTTGTGAAGAATCAGAATAAATTGATGCCACGGCGCCTTTTTTCAGTGCATCCTCAATAAAATTATGCCCATCAAAATTAGGACCAGACATCGGAATAAATAAATCTCCTGCCTCAATCGTCCGACTGTCTATTGAAACACCAGTTGCAGTCCAACGGCGGTATGAATCACCCATCGTTAACTTTTCAATCTCTTCTGATGTCCACAAAGGCTGCAAATTACTCATCCCTCCTCATTAACAATACTATTTACTGCACTAACATCATCAAATGGGAGAACTTTATTGCCGATTATTTGCCCCTGCTCATGGCCCTTACCTGCAATTACCAATAAATCACCCTCAGAAAGTCCTTTTATCGCAACTTTTATTGCTTCCATACGACCAGCAATTTCTATAGCACCTGGCGAAACTGACAATATTTGTGATCGAATTACAGCCGGATCTTCGTGCCGCGGGTTATCATCTGTTACAAATACATCGTCAGCCAACCGCGTAGCAATTTTCCCCATTTCTACCCGCTTACCTTGATCTCTATTTCCACCACAACCGAAAACAATGCTAAGTTTCTTGTCAGTGTGAGTTCGAAGAGCTTTCAAAACATTCAACAAAGCATCTGGTGTGTGCGCATAGTCAACAAAGATACGCGCGCCCCTAGGAGAATACGAGGCTAATTCTAGTCGACCTCTGACGCCCATCAGCCTTTCTAGTGCAATTACGGCTTTATCCAAATTCAATCCATCCGCTAGTACAATTGCTAAGGCGCATAAAGCGTTCATGGCCTGGAATTTACCTATCAAAGGCAAATTCAATTCAATTTCACGCCCAAAAACATTAACACGTAATCGCTGCCCTTCAGGCAAGGCTTCAATTTTATTCAACCTAATATCATTCGCCTTTTCACCAAAATCAAAGAATTTAACTTTCCTATCCCTCAACATTTTTATGATATTATCCGCTACCTTATCATCTGCATTTATAACAGCCACGCCATCTTGATCGAGGACTTCCGTAAATAATCTAAGCTTAGATTCGTAATATCGTTTTATTGTCTTGTGATAGTCGAGGTGATCACGACTAAGATTGGTAATAGCGGCAATTTTAATCTCCGTACCATCCAGACGAAACTGATCGAGACCGTGGCTTGAAGCCTCAACAACCACGCGGTTAATATTTTTACTGGCAAGTTCTTGTAGCATTCTATGGAGATCTGCAGGATCAGGGGTTGTTAAATGTCCAGCTTCTGACTTACCTCGCATAACCAAACCAAGGGTGCCTAAAGTTGCACCAAGTTTATTGCTGTGCTGCCAGATTTGCCTAGTAAATTCAGCCACAGACGACTTGCCATTAGTTCCGGTTACAGCAACGATATGCTGGGGCTGAGGTTTATAAAATTGACCCGCCATCTTAGCATATCGTTTTCGTGGATTAGCATCCGTTATTAATTTGACTGGGAAATTAGTTGTTGCATCTACCTGGGGATTTCCTGCCGCAAGGACAGCAACAGCCCCAGCCCCAATAGCATCCACAATAAAATCTTGGCCATCACTATCTGTTCCAGGTAGTGCTGCAAATAAAAATCCTGGCTTAACTTTGCGAGAATCAGCTGTAATACCCAAGATATCTATACCTAGAGATTCACCAGCAGCCATATTGTTCCATTCGCAACCTATTAATAATTCTTCTAATAGCAAATTGAATCTTCCTATCCAGTAACCGTTTCCTAGAATCAATTATTCTTTCTTTTTTTCCGCGATAAATAAAACGTCACCCGGTTTCGGCAATTTTTCAATTTGTTTTGATGGCATCAAGCCAAGCAACGGGGCCATTTTTTTCACAACACGTGAAATGATGGGAGCTGCAACCCAGCCACCAGTTGCATAACCATGGGTCCGCCGCGTTCCCTTAGGTTCATCCAACAAAGCTAAAATAACATATCGTGGTTGATTAATAGGAAAAGCTGCAACAAATGAGGATATAATTCGCCGATTGCCGTAACCTCCCTGAGGACCGGGCTTGTCCGCTGTGCCCGTTTTTCCACCTATCAAATAACCAGGCACATCGGCGTTTCGCCCCGTGCCATGCCTAACAACCAAACGCATTAAATCACGCATTTGTTTTGATGTATTCTTAGACAACACACGGGAACCCGAAATGACTTCGCCTCGAAGTATCTTGGCAACACGTGGGCGGTATAAAATACCGCCGTTAACCAAAGCTGCAATCCCAGAAACTAATTGAATCGGACTAACAGCAATACCGTGACCGTAGGATATTGTCATGGTATTGATCTCACGCCAATGATTAGGCGTGAGGGGATAACCTATTTCTGGTATATCAATTCTAGCCGGTGTCAGCATCCCAAATTGTTTGAGATATTTTTTCTGACCAACCGTGCCCACGTCCAGCGCTATTTTAGCTGCGCCTATATTCGATGAGTATATGATGATCTCCGGGACAGAGAGCCAACGATTCTTGGCATGATAATCTGAAATACGGTACCGAGAAATTTTAATAGGCTTTGATGCATCATAGCGATCGTGGAGCCTAGTCACACCAGAATCGAGTGCCATAGCAACGGTAAATAATTTGAAAGTCGACCCCATTTCATAAACACCCTTGGTCGCACGATTGAAGCTTGAAATACTGGCTGCTGTAACCGGCTTATTTGGATCAAAGTCAGGTAGTGAAATCATTGCTCGAATCTCTCCATTAGTGACGTCCATTACTACCCCAGTAGCACCAATGGCATTAAATTCGGACATTGCACCGACTAACTCTTCACGCAATATAGATTGCACCCTAATATCGATCGAAAGTGCTAGCGGCTCCTTTTTTCCACGAAGAACCTCATCAAAATAACCTTCGACACCAGATAGCCCGCGACCATCAATATTAGTGAGTCCAAGTGCATGCGCAACTAACCGACCATGCGGATAAACTCGACGCTCTGTGCGTTGAAAATAAAGTCCGGGAATACCCATCGTGTTAACTGAAAATTGTATCTTAGGCGTGAGACTACGCTTTAGCCAAACGAACGATTTGTCAGATGCTAACTTTGTCTCCATCTTTTTCTTATTAATATTGGAAAATGCATGAGCCAATTTCTGGACAGCTTCTTTTGGGTCTAAAACCTGACGTGGATTTGCGTAAAGTGACGCCGTTGGCAGGCTAGTGGCTAATAATATACCGTTCCGATCGGTAATATCTGATCGAACTTTGGGTATTTCCGGGATAACGGCTATTCGGGAATGCCGAGCCACTTCAACAACTTGGTCTGCCAGCGCGAGTTCAATCAAGCGTGCAGCAACAACGATAAAAGCTAATGTAAATAAAGCCCCAGTCACTAATAAACGGTTGCGCCCCGTCTCTAGGGCCTGACGACGAATACCTTCAAACTTTATGTGGGTAGGAAATTCATGTGTAGAATCCTTAGCGGCGATCCTTGCCTTATTTGGACCAAACGGATGGCGAAGACGCTCAAATTTCATAGGCTTGGTTCCTTTTTAATTATCCTTAAACCAATTTTATTCCTGGTAACTTCCCTGCTGATGATATTCTCCCTCACCAAACCTTTGTTTAAGTCATTAACTGATTTTAATTTATTTGGTTCAGTGGGGGTCATCTTAAGGTATCGCATAGCGAGGTCCTTAATCCGCGCAATATCGTTCAAATGACTCCACTCAGCGTTCAAAACATGAATAGCTTCTTGATCCGCTATAATTGCTTTATTAAGCACGCCGAGGTTCTGCTCAAGATCAGCAACCTCATACTTCAGAAAAAAGAGTGACACACTCATTATAGCTGCTAGTAAAAGCGTCAGTATTGTTGTCTGCCGCATTAACTCTTCCTCCTAACTTCCAAGTTCAACCGGCCAAGCTGGCGCATTAGTCCGCTCCGCGATACGAAGCCGAGCCGACCGCGCACGAACATTTGAAGCTATTTCATTTGCGCTAGGTTTAACTGCGCCTCGCTTTACTAAATTAAAACTTGGAGCTAATTTTTTATCCGGAATTTCAGGTAAATGGCGCGAACTTCGTCCCGCTAATCCACTATGGTTCCTAAGAAAAGTTTTTACCTTACGATCTTCCAATGAATGAAATGCAACAACGGCTATGCGTCCCCCTGGACACAGTATTTGTTCAGCACTGACAAGACCTCGTTCAAGTTCTCCAAGCTCATCATTTACGTATATTCGAATCGCCATAAAGGTTCTTGTCGCCGGATCAATACCATCTTCAGAACGATGCACATTTTCATGAACAATCTTTACCAATTGTGAAGTCGATAATATTGGGTTAATTTTTCTAGCCTGAACAATTCCTTTAGCAATCCTCCGAGAATGCCGTTCTTCACCATAATGGTATATAACGTCAGCTATTTCTTCTTCAGAAGAATTGTTGATAAAATCCGCCGCTGTAAGGCCCTTTCCTTCCATTCGCATATCGAGGGGTCCCTCAGAACGAAAAGAAAAACCGCGCCTAGGGTCATCCACTTGGGGTGAAGAAATGCCAAGATCCAGAGCTACTCCATCAACCTTACTTATGCCGGCTTCTGCCATGATCGATGTCATATTACCAAAACAGCCCTCAAACAGTGTCAACCGGCCATTATACTTATTTCCCAACTGATTCCCGAATGTGACGGCTGCAGGATCACGATCAATTCCAAAGACGCGAGTTGTTGCGGCATCCAATATGGCTGAAGCATAGCCACCCCGACCAAAGGTGCCATCAATATAGACCCCGCCATCACGAGGATTTAACCCACTTAATACTTCTTCGACCATTACGGAAATGTGTCCGAAAGTCATTGACTAGCCTCTTCCTGCAATATTTTAATTTTCGACATAGCTCCGCGAGGTCGCTCTCGATCAAAAATCTCTTTGCTGTGGATTTTACAAGTGACAGGCTGATCTAGGATGGTTATAGATAGAGTATCACGGAATGTATTAGGAGCAGAAACGCGTCCTTTTTTATCAATTTCATTAGTATGCCTGCCGATCAACGCAGCCATTGCCCCCCCTTTATATATAATGACGGCCGTGGATATTCCTAGGCGAGAAAGATTTACTAAAAAACACACGGCAAGCCGTCAATTTAAACTCAACCCCGCCCAATCTGTACAGCGAGTTCCTTCGGTATAATTGGGATACCGTGGGAATTAATGGGATATAGCCGGCATAATGCCTCATATTGAGTTAACAAATTATTAAATATTTCTGTGCCGATCATCATATCTATTAGGTGACAATTTAATCGCAAAAATAGTCAAAAATTAGGCAAAAGAGCCATCAACAACTAAATTAACTGGGAAAAATAACTGATAGTTTTCTCTAAACCGTCCTTAAGATCAGTAGTTGGGTGCCAATCGAGTTTCTGCTCAGCTTGATTGATATCAGGACAACGTTTTAACGGATCATCTTCTGGCAACTCTTCATAAATCAACTTAGATTTTGCTCCTGTCATATTGATTATAAGCTCTGCCAACTGTTTGATCGTATATTCATGAGGGTTCCCAAGATTTATAGGGCCCACTATATCATCTGAGGCATCCATCAAGCGAACAAACCCATCAATCAAATCATCAACGTAACAGAATGATCGGGTCTGTCCCCCATTTCCATAAATAGTTATTCCGTCGCCGCGCAGCGCTTGAACAATAAAATTGGAAACAACTCGACCATCATCTGGGCGCATTCGCGGCCCGTAAGTGTTGAAAATACGCGCCACACGAATCCTTAGATTGTGTTGTCGATAATAGTCAAAAAATAAAGTCTCCGCACAGCGTTTACCTTCATCATAGCATGCACGTGGTCCTATTGTGTTTACATTACCCCGGTAATCCTCTGTTTGTGGATGAATTGTTGGATCGCCATAGACTTCACTAGTCGAAGACTGGAATATCTTAGCGCCAGTCCGTTTTGCTAATCCCAACATGTTAATCGCACCATGAACACTAGTTTTTGTTGTTTGAACAGGATCGTGTTGATAGTGAATTGGCGATGCGGGACAAGCCAAATTATAAATCTCATCTACCTCAACATATAATGGAAAAGTAACATCATGGCGTAATAATTCAAAATTGGTATAATCAAGTAAATGTAGAATATTGTCTTTGGTTCCAGTGAAGTAATTGTCCAAACAAATTACATGATAATCTTTTTCTAATAGGCGTTCACATAAATGAGAACCAATGAACCCCGCACCACCAGTAATTAGAACACGCTTACGTGGAAACATTTTTGCTCCATAATTCCGTTTGAATTTCTTTGTGATGATTCACATATTATCCGATAATTAATAGCCTAAAAAGGCTTGGAAAAAAATATCAATAAATAGGCTAAAAAAGCTACAGGAAACGGGTTTATAGTTAATTAAGCCTTATAGTATACAAAAACGGTGTAAACATTAATTTGAACATAAATCTACATTTATTGAAGTTAAATGGAAACAACCACAGTAAGCCTTACCACTAAAATATTAAAGGGAAAAAAATGTCTCCGCCATTTAATATAAAATCAAATAAAAATTTTCTCTTTACAGCTGTGATAGTCTTTTTAACAAGTCTTATGGCCTGTACTGGCAAGCCCAAATTAACAACCACGGAAGCACTCGTAAATAATGCGGTTAACACACTAAAGATACTTAAAGAACGGACTGATCTCGAAGAATTCAACTCGCAGTTGAAAAAAGCCGCTGGAGTTGCGATCTTTCCCTCCGTTTACAGGGCCGGTTTTTTTGTTGGTGCTGAAGCAGGTAATGGGATCCTCATAGCAAAAAATAATGCTGGAGAATGGGGCTATCCGGCATTCTACTCACTGGCATCTGGTAGTTGGGGACTACAATTTGGCGGCCAAAAATCAGGAACGGTATTTATCATAAGAAATGCTGGTGCAGTTGAGGCTCTAATAGAGTATCAAGGCAAAGTTTCATCTGGAATGGATGCTACTGTAGGGAATTTTGGCACAAGCCTCAAGGGAGGGATAACTGCGAATCTTGCGGCGGACATCATAGCCTATAGCGACACGAAAGGCCTGTTCAGCGGCGTCTCGATAGAGGGCTCTGCAATGATTAGGCGCAACGATTTAAATTCAGAATACTATGGTGAACAAGCTCACCCAAAAGACATTGTGATAAAACAAATTTACAAAAATTCACACGCAAATATATTACGCCATAACCTGAGTAAATAAAAAATAATTTTTGATCATAGTCTGGTCTTATAGATTTTTTTGGCACAAAATGGGGCCAAATAGTACTTCAAAAAAAACAGCTGGCCTTAAATGAACCTAAAAAACACCCACCCCAACAAACTAGAAATCGGCGCGAAAGTAACACACAATTTTATTCGTGATATCATCCAAAAAGATATCAGCTCTGGACAAAATGTTTCTGTTGTCACACGTTTTCCACCAGAGCCAAACGGTTATCTCCATATTGGGCATGCCAAATCCATCTGTCTAAATTTTGAGATTGCCACTGAATTCTCAGGCAAGTGCCATCTACGATTTGACGATACAAATCCTGCAAAAGAAGAACAAGAGTATATCGATGCTATCAAAGAGGACATCCGTTGGCTGGGTTACGATTTAGGCGACCATATCTATCATACCTCTGATTATTTTGAGCAGCTCTACGACTGGGCTGAGTTTCTAATAAACAATAACAAGGCCTACATTGATGACTTGACTGCAGATCAAATCCGTCAATATCGTGGCACACTCAAAGAACCAGGGGAAAATAGCCCTTACAGAGATAGATCCATAGATGAGAATCTGGCATTATTCCGCAAAATGCGAGCAGGAATGTTTGAGAATGGTGAGAAAGTGCTACGGGCAAAAATTGATATGAGTTCCGGGAATATCAACCTGAGAGATCCAGTAATTTACCGCATATTGCATGCCGACCACCCAAAAACGGGCAGCGACTGGTGTATCTATCCCAATTATGATTTTGCACATGGCCAGTCTGACGCCATAGAAGGTATAACACATTCATTATGCTCATTAGAATTCGAAGATCACAGGCCGTTATATGATTGGTTTATCAAAAACCTGCCGGTTCCATCAGAACCACACCAGTATGAATTTGCACGACTAAATTTAACCTATACTGTGCTGTCAAAACGCATTCTAATGCTACTAGTGAGTGGAGGCCATGTATCGGGTTGGGATGATCCCCGGATGCCAACATTAAGTGGCTATCGTCGTCGGGGTTATCCGGC
>CAZXSC010000036.1:0-22986 GCA_964643045.1 uncultured Rhodospirillaceae bacterium | reverse complement strand
TTCGTTGTCCCGAAAGCGGGGTGAGGAGATAAGTAGGGGTTTACAAATTCCCATACTACCTCTCCTTCACTATTAACTTCAAAAACACAGCCCTTATATCCTTCGCAAATCAAAGTGTTTCCACTCCAGAGACGCTGAGCACCAGAGATGTTTGCTGAGAAAAAACTGGAATAGGGCTTAGCTTTATATTCCCACACTATATCACCTGTTTCATGGTTAAACTCTCGAACTGACGATGCCATATCGATATCTCTTCCATGGAAACCATTACAGAATACAAGAATATTACCATTGTCGATAAAATGGCAGTCGTGCTGATGTCCAAAACTCAAATCAGTATGTTCCCATTTTATTTTTTTCGTTTGGTAATCAACAATGAGAATTGTATTCAAAACCCTAAAACTTAACAGGACATCGCCATTCGGGAGTGGTGACACCGTATTCGCATGAGCAAATTCTGCTCTTGGGCATAGGGGACATATGGGGTATTTCTCTATATCCATTTCTTTGGTACGCCATTCCCAAACGACCTCTTTATCAGGCGTAATCTCCCGAATCACATCACCATAGATAATTCCATCCTTCTCAGAACCTGGAAGCCCGCCCTGCACCCGTTTTGCCGATGCGTCATCTAAGGGCTCCCAGGCTATATAAATCGTATTGCCGTTAAGAAGTCGGCGGGCGTCATGATGTTGGTTATCGTCGTGATGTTCCCAGACTTGGTTGCCGGTCCAGTCATACTCACGAAGCCATCCGCCCTTTCCGGCGTATAGCGGGGGTCCACCTTCTGAGCCTTCTGCTATGAATAAATGTCCGTCATTCGTAAGTTGGCATCGATTTACGCCACCTTTGTTCAAAGCCCATTCGTTTACCACTTGCCCATCCATATCGATGAGGTAAGCTTTATCGCCGCGAAGAGGAGAAAACAGGGTATAACCTTGCGTCGCCTTTTGTCGATCGTGTGTATTAACCCCACCTTCTTGAAATTTCATGTTCGTTTTTCTCTGTCATTTATCACTTTCATCTCCCACAAATTTTCCGCGCATCAGTCGAAATTTAGCACCTGAGAAATCGATCATCACCACATCTTATAGGATACATAACAACAAACCATTTTACGAACATATTATTAGAATCTAGAGTAGTAGAAAGTTGCGAAGATATATTTTTTAGAGAGGATCTGAGAATGGCAGCAGCAAACAATGTGTTGATTGTTGGCGCGGGAATTGTTGGGCAATCGCTCGCTTTTGGTCTGGTGAGTGTCGGGGGAAAGTTTTACCCGCTATCGAATACCCTCTTCAAAAGGAAACATGATGCTCGAACTATATTATTTTGAGAATTCAATTTGTTCTGAACGAGTGCTCATGACACTTGCCGAGAAAAAAATAACCGATTGGGTGCCGCATCATGTGCATCTCTTTGAGCGCCAACAATATAATCCAGAATATTTGAAATTAAATCCTAAAGCGCAAGTTCCTACACTTGTTCACGATGGCGAAATTATTCGCGAATCGTCTCTTATAGCAGATTATTTAGACGACCTTTATCCAGAGCCTCCTTTGAAATCATCGACTATCGCAGAAATAGCACAAATGAAAGAATGGATAAAGGAATCTGACGAGGCAGGGTTCGAAGGCATCGCTTCAATCTCATTTGTTGTTGTTTTTAGAGCCAAACTTTTGGCTATGTCGGAAACCGATCGCGATGCCTACTGGGCAGGACAAACAGTATTGGAACGCACACTGCGCCAAAAATCTTGTGTCTTTGAAGGATTAGATTCTTCTTACTTAATTCGGGCCATTGCGACATGGCAGCGTATATTCAACAAAATTAATAAAACGATGTCAGACGGAAGGGATTGGATTATGGGAGATGATTTTACCTTAGCCGATCTTAACCTAGCTCCTTTCGTGGCCCGCCTTGATGGATTGAAATTAGTTGAGCCCTGGTTAGATAATCTCCCAGATACGCTAAGGTGGTGGAACGCGGCCAAAAATAGACCAAGTTACAAAGAGGCAAGGGTTGGACCTTCAGCGGAGGAAACCGAAATTATGGGGATCGAAGGTGCAAAAATCGTCAACGATTTTGAAAAAAAACGAGCTGAATATCTCGCGGAATATGGCTGACTAATCTCGCATGAATAATCAACCTGAAGCCTATGAGGTCGCCATCATTGGTCTAGGACCAGTGGGGTCAGCTCTAGCTAATATCCTCGGCCAATCTGGTGTGAGAATCGTTGTATTGGATCGAGAGACATCAGGTTATCATCTACCACGTGCGGTAATGTTCGATGATGAGATAATGCGTGTATTTCAGTCCATGGGATTGGCGAACAAAATGGAGTCTATTTCCGAAGTAGGCGGCGGTGCCCGCTTCATAGATGCTGATGGTAATACTCTCGCACATTGGGCGCGACCTCAGGAGTTAAGCTCCAATGGCTGGTATGTTAATTATCGCTTCCATCAACCAGATTTGGAAAATGTATTGCGTGAAGGATTCGGACGATATCCTAAAATTTTTGAAAAATGGGGCTGTGAGGTGACAGACCTTCAACAGAATCACGAAGGCGTGACCGTCACTTATCGAAAAACTCCAACGAACGCCACCAAAACATTGCGAGCTGCGTATGTCGTCGGCTGTGATGGCACACGCTCGTTTACCCGGTCGTGTATTAATCCCGAAATTCAAGATCTTGGGTTTTGTGAGCCTTGGTTGGTGATTGATTTGTTAATGAGAAATCCTCGAGAGATCAAAAATCGCGAGAGTATACATTATTGTGAATCGGATCGCTCCGGTACGTTTGTTTTTCTTGGCGACAAACGAAAACGATGGGAATTTCGGTTAAACCCAGATGATAGGTCAGAGGATATTTGCAAACCGGATTTTATTTGGTCTTTGTTAGAACGCTGGATTAGTCCTGCTGAAGCTGAAATCGAACGTGCGACAGTTTATACCTTTCATTCAACAATTGCGAAACAATGGCATGATCGACGATTGTTTATTGCTGGTGACGCAGCCCACCAGACTCCGCCGTTTATGGGCCAAGGGATGTGTGCTGGTATACGGGATGCAGCAAACCTCGGGTGGAAATTGCAAGCTGTATTGCAAAATGAAGCTCCTGAAGCTCTTCTCGAAAGTTATCAAATAGAACGCTATCCACATGTTAAAGAATACATAGATTTGACGATTAAGATGGGCCACATGATTAACCGAACAGCATCAGCAATCATTTCCGGCAATGCTACCGACCCAAAGGATGGACCTCAAACGATGAGTCAACTAAAGCCATCGTTAGGTCCGGGTTTAGGTATCGGCTCGTCTCCATTGATAGGTGGCTTATTTCCGCAGCTAAAACTAAGCTCTGGGAATTTGCTCGACGAAGACATCGGCAACGGCTTTGTACTGATTTCATCCGCATCTTTCCAAAGCGAGGTGACTGAAATTGACCGTGAAAGGTTTCAAAAATGTAATGTTACGATTCTAAATGATACAACAGACGATTTAGAAACTTGGTTC
The DNA here is from genome assembly GCA_964643045.1 of uncultured Rhodospirillaceae bacterium. Classification (GTDB taxonomy): domain Bacteria; phylum Pseudomonadota; class Alphaproteobacteria; order Rhodospirillales; family UBA2165; genus TMED23. The sequence continues at coordinate 19,470 of CAZXSC010000036.1, read as the reverse complement.
AAAAACCGTAGCATTGGCGCCATACTCCTTCGCCCTGACCGCTACATTTTAGGAACTGCGACGAATTATTCAGATCTATTAGATTTATTAGCATTTTTTGAAAATGACAGTAGGAAATTTTGCAAATGACCATCTTACGTATCGAAGAATTGACGTATGGGGTACAAAATATTGGCGAATGCTCTGACTTTCTTAATCATTGGGGATTAGAGAAAATCCCCTCAGGTTCAGCTGTGGCACGATTTAAGACATTAGAAAACCAGACTATTATTCTAAAACATATAGACGATCCCAGCTTACCTCCTACTTATGAAGAAGGACCCACACTCCGAGAGATAATGTGGGGCGTTGATAATCAAGCGGCGCTTAACGAAATCGAGGCCGAACTCAGCAAGGATAGAGAAGTCAAAATAGATAGCGATTGCAACCTACACAGTCAGGACGACCGCAGTAATTATATCGGCTTTCAAATAGCCGACATTGTTGAAGCTAATATAGAAAAAGATAACCTGAACTTTATCGGAGACATCAATCGCGTTAATCGACGCGGATGGCCTGAAGATCACATTCAACCTATTCGGGTAGGCCATATAGTGTACAGTATTAAAGCCGAAGATAATTGGATGGCCGCCGAATTTTATATAAATAGACTTAATTTTCGTGTCACCGATCGCACCGAGGATGGGGGCACATTCTTGCAGGCAGAAGGGTCTACCTATCACCATAATCTTTTCCTTTTTCATCGCCAGAGTTCCCACCCCTATTTCAACCATGTAGCCTTTGAAGTGCGATCTTTCGATGACATCATGGTCGGTGGTACTAACATGCTTAAGCAAGGCGCAAAAAGTGTATCTGGCCCCGGGCGTCATTCATTGGGATCAAATTGGTTCTGGTATTTTAATAATCCTTGTGGCGGTGATATAGAATATTTTGCCGACATGGATCGGATGGACGAAAGTTGGGAGCCACGCCATTGGGAAGAAGCCCCCCCCTATGCACGATGGATGCTTGGCGAATCGAAACTCAAAGGTTGAGATTAAACGGGAGCATAAAGATACAAGGAAGAATAGCTTTAGAAGAAAATTTTGCGATTCAATAAACAAATGAAAATTCAAATGGCTTCCTCCCCAATCACTTTTGGATGACAGTGACGAAGTCTTCTTATGAGCTTGTGCAGAAAAGAAAGATTTTGTATTTATTGGATTTGGTGAATGTCGAGGGAAAGTTTTACCGGTTGGCCCATTATAGTTTATGGTTGCCTGATTTACCCCACATTTATTTGCAATGGAGACATGGATTCCCCTTCTACCATGGACTCAAACATTCGAGCCATTAATTCTAGGCGGATTGTTTTATGTTCACTTGAGGCCCACAGATTATAAATTTCATCGGGGTCTTCTTTGATAGCGAATAAAATGGCGAAGCTGACTGATTGGGACTTGCGATCTCAATTAGGTGATTGGTGGCAGCGAATTCAAGAACGCGAAGGCTCTAAAACGGGTTTTTATTTCCATGATCCGGACGCAAGTTCTTGAATCAACTGAAAGACAGCAGCATGATACAATAATGGAATCGATCAGTATTGGGCAGACCATTTAAGCTATTGCGTAACAGTACCAGTTTTTTGTTCCACCGGGATAACCATTTGATTTATCAAATTCTCGCCAAATTCTTTCCACATGCGGTCAATTTTAGTTTTCATAACCGTTAGGCCAAAGCTTCCTAATCGTCCAAATACCTGGGCATGAGCTTTGACGTGAATCTCCGTACTTCCGTCTCCTAAATCCGTCAGAAAAAGTTCGGATTCCTGTTTCATCGAACTTGCGACCGTTTTATCTTCACCCGTTCCTTCACACTTTAGATAAGTCGGTGCTTTTGTCTCAAGGATGGTTGTATTCACTTTGAACGTCGCCGAAATAAAGGAAATCTTCACCTTAATTTCCGCCCAGTATTCAACATCACTTAAAACTTCTACCGATTGCGTACCGGGAACACAGCCGGCCATAATCTCAGGATCAAGTAAAGTATCCCAAACTTTATCCACGGGGGCCTCTATTGTCATCGTTTTTTCAACATCCATTATACATTCTCGGCTGAGGCCATGATCGCATCGACAATGCCAACATACCCCGTGCACCTGCATAAATTACCACTAAGCCCCTTGCGTACTTCTTCGCGCGTTGGAGACGGATTATCCTTTAAAAAAGCACAGGCCGTCATGATCATTCCAGGCGTGCAATACCCACATTGCAGTCCCCCATGGGTCATAAAAGCTTGCTGGATCGGATGGAGGTCGCCATCTTTCGACAACCCTTCGATTGTGGTAATGTTACTGCCATCCGCTTGAACCGCCAGGCTCAGGCAAGATTTAACAAGATCACCGTCCTTGAGAACAGAACAGGCACCGCAAACACCGGTTTCACATCCTCGCTTGGTGCCCGTTAAATGCAGATTATCCCGGAGCATATCAGATAGCAGGCTACCCGTTCGCACTTCTAGATCATGAGCCTCTCCGTTTACTGAAAGTGTTATGCGCTGTGTTTTCAATTTGCCTTCACCCCTCTTTTAAGCCAAACAAATCAGACAGCGCGCGGCGTGTTACAACACGGGCAATATCGCGGCGATACTCATCCGTCCCTCGCATGTCTGAGATCGCATTCATTTCGGATGCCACGATGTCACCAGCTTCAGCTGCAAGTGCAGATGTAATCACTTTCCCTTTCAGAAATTCTTCACAACTCGTGATCCGGCTGCATACTGGAACAGCGGCACCTATAACAAACCGGATGTCGCGGCATTGGTCGCCGTCATGATCTAATGCAATCGACAAATTGAGCATTGGACGATGTTCAGCTGCGATACGTAAGTGGCGTATATGCGCCGATGAGTTACATGTCGCTTTTGGGACTATAATCTCAGCAAGGACTTCATCAGCTTCAATTGCAGTTTCAAAAAAATCGATTATAAATTTATCAATCGGCAACTGCCGCTCACCTCGCGAAGAGACCAAGGTAATAACAGCGTCCAGTGCCAGAAGGCAGCCGGGCGGATCAGTTGCTGGATCAGCGTAACAAAGATTACCTCCAATCGTTCCTTGATTGCGGACCTGCGGATTGGCAAGGCACGACGCCATATCCGCCAACATCGGCCAGCCGCTCTGAACGAGATCAGAGCTGGCAATCTCCGCATGCTTGGTTCTACTTCCGATACGCAATTCACCCTTCTCAGAGACTGAGATACCGCTCATCGATTCAATTTTGGCCAGAGAAATTAAATGTGTAGGGGCAAGCATACGCTGGCGTAAGGCCAAGATCAGAGCCGTACCACCTGCGATTAATCGGCAGTCATCGTCGTATTCTGCAAGCAGTCGACTTGCATCTGAGATTGAGTTTGGCTCAAGATATTCAAAATCACGCACGGGTTTGCCCCGCATTTTGGGCTCGCAGCCCCTCCAGTACGTTTTCTGGAGTAATTGGCAAGCTATTGATCCGAACGCCCACTGCATCGTAGATGGCATTAGCAATCGCACCCGCTCCCGGAACAATTGCCGTCTCGCTCGCGCCTTTGGCCCCAAATGGTCCATTCGGATCGTTAGATTCAATGATACCGGTTTTAATATCTGGCAAAGAATCGGCAGTCGGCATCGTGTAATCCGCGAAATTTCCATTCATTAATGCGCCTTCCTGGAGTTCCATATTCTCATACATGGCCCAGCCAATGGCTTGTGCTGCAGCGCCCAAGCCTTGGCCGTGCACAGCAAGCGGATTTAGAGCTTTACCGCAATCATCAGCGAGGCAAGTATTTAGGATTTCGAACTGACCGGTTTCAGTATCGACTTCTACCTCAACAGTTTGCGCCGCAAAGCTGTAAGCCGCAGATGCATTACCATATAATGTTGTCGGATCAATCGTCGGCTTGGAATCAAAACTTGCGGTTACCTGAAGCGCTTCACCGTCCGCTGTAAATATATGCATCTTGGCAAGGTCCCCGTAGCTGATTTGCTGATTTGCACGCTCAGATGCTACAAAAATTTCACCATCCTCAATGACCAGCTTATTTTCTTCTACGCCAAAATGTGCCGATGCCAGGGCCAACAGCTTCCCTTTACATTCTTTTGCCGCTTTCAAGGCCGCATTACCGGCGAGCACAGTAGTTCTTGAGGCAATCGATCCTAATCCAAATGCCGCCGTATCCGTATCCGGCGTTAATACAGTCACTTGTGAAAGAGGAATGCCGAGTTCCTGTGCGACAACCTGACAAAACATTGTCGTTGAACCTTGACCCACATCCGTTTCCCCAGTCGTCAAAATAACGCCGCCTTCCGTACTCATTTTCAAATTGATGGTGGCTCCATCCCAACCCATAGCGCCGTTACCACTCACATGAATTCCAGCACCAACACCGAGACCACGACGATATATACCCGCCTCTTTCAAACGTTTCTGTTTTTCTTGCCATTTGATGTTATTGGCAACCCAATCAAGACAATCCAGCAAGCCGCCACTGCCAATTTTCCAGCCGTGCACTGTCGTGTCGCCCGTCTGGGTTACATTTCGTTTCTGCATCTCCAGCGGATCGACACCAACCATCTCAGCCAGCATCGCCATATGGCTATTGACGGCAAACGTCATTTGGGTCCCCCCAAAACCACGAAAGGCCCCCTTAGGAGGATTGTTGGTATAAACCAAAGACGCGCGGGAGCGAACATTTTCGACCCGGTGCATATTGTCACTGCGCATCACAGAGACATGTAAAACCTCTGCCGCCAAACCCATATATGCACCGCAATCTCCAATGATGTTCACTTCCTTAGCGAGGATCATGCCATCCCCATCAACACCCATCTTTAAATGAATTTTTTCCGGTACGCTCGATCGAGCTCCTAAAAAATCATCCAGACGACTATTTACAAACCGTACCGGTCGGGTGGTCTTGCTTGCCAAAAAGGCGGCGATAAGGCTGTTGCATTCCTCAACATTCTTCGCGCCAAAAGAACCGCCTATCAATGGCTGCACCACACGGATATTTGTATCTGGCATATCTAACGCCTCAGCCAAACGCTGGCGAGCTTGAAAAGGACTATGGGAAGCAGCCCAAACTGTTATGCGTTGATCGCCGCCCTTCTGAGCAACCGTCGCCATTGGTTCAAGATATCCGGGGTATTGAGAATGCACATCATAGGTAGCTTCATAGACCGCGTCGGCTTGCTCAAAAGCGGCATCAACATCACCCCGTTCAATGAAAAATTCCTTGGCGATGTTATTAAGTTTATCACTCTTGGAATCCTCGTGAACGGATATCGAGGATACTTTCGCGTCGTCGGGGTCCAGCAAAGCCGGAAGCGGCTCATACTCGATTTGAATTAAATCCAAAGCATCTTGAACAATTTCTTCGTTTTCTGCCAACACGGCGACAACTTCTTCGCCGACAAAGCGAACTTTTCCGGTCGCAAGAATGCGATGCTCTTTCTTAATCACACCAGACAATCGTGTCGGTGTGTCTTCTCCCGTCAATACCAGATGAACACCCGATAGCGATTTTGCTTCAGATGTGTCTATACTCACGATCCGCGCATGGGCGTAAGGACTGCGCACGACACCCGCATGCAGCATGCCAGGTAATTTGATATCACCGGCATAAATAGCATGACCCAAAACTTTTTCTCGGGCATTAACCTGAGGCGTACCAACGCCAATAACCTGATGAGCCATAAATCTTCCCTGGATTGTCAAAAAAATTAACAAAATTATGAAAAAAAATTTATCAAATACGTGCTGTTACGTAATGTTCAACTTAAATTCTGTCTCTTGGAGTGTCTAGCCCTAATTCTATGTACCACTTTGTTGCAGAGTTTGTTGAAGTTCTAGGTTTGCGCTGATATTAATAAAGATATCGATCCAAGAATGAATTTCTCACAGGTAATGAAAAAATGCATAACAAAAGAGTAAATCCACAATGCAACTTACATTAGTATATTTTGATTTTCCTTTTTGGAGGGCAGAGGTAGCACGTTTAGCTCTGTATTTAGGGGGAGTTGATTTTGAGGATTTGAGAATTACCCGAGAAGAATTTCAACGGGTAAAGACTGCGGGAAAATTAGATGATGGCACTGAAATTCCGTTTCATCAATTTCCGTGTTTAATTGTTGATGGAGTATCAATAGCACAAACAGGCGGAATAGCGCGTTTTTGTGGTAAAATATCCGGTTTGTATCCTAAAAATAATGATCTGCTGGCAGCTAGAATAGATCAATTTCTGGACATGGCGACAGATATAACTTTCTTAATTTCTTCAACGACTAAAGAAGAAGACGATGAAAAGCGGAAGCAAGTTCGTGGAGAGTTATTTAGCGGGGAACTTTCTCGAAAATTGAACATGGTCGAAAAAAACATAACGGAAAACAGCGATTGGATTTTAGGGCGGGAAACGGGTATAACTATTGCTGATATCGCTATTTGGAGATTAATCGGATGGCTTTCAGGTGGAATGCTTGATGGAATGCCTACAAATTTAGTAGATAAATTTCCAAAAATTAGACGCGTTTGCCGTTCAGTTGATGCTTATCCTTTAGTCCAAGAATGGCTCCAAAAAACCTATCCGGAGAATTATCAAAGAGGAAATTACTAATTGGTTTTTCATATCGCTGGCATGCACAACTTTGAGGGAAGACAGTGTCAAGAGCAAAATCAGGCGGCGGTACGAATTTCTCCAGCTGCGTTGTCCACGGTCAAAAGTACCTCATAAAACTCAATCTCTGGCTCAACGCCGTAAAGTTCTATAATTCGGTCGCGCCATGCGCCTCCATAATAAATTTTTTCAGCGGCTTCACGCGTTTCCCAAAGATAAATTCCGGCGCCCTTGCCTTCTTCAGTGAAGCAGAAATATTTTTGGATAAGGCCATCCATTTTCTGGTAAAGGGGAGCAATCTTTTCAAACGTGTCTGATGCCCTACGGCGATCAACGTCGGAAGGCAAGTCAAATTGAACAATAGCTGTTATCATACGATCATCCTCTCCATAAAATGTGAATACAGAGTACTCTCCATGGGTATCATTTGTCACTTCAATTTATTGATATATCTGGCCGTTTATTTATTGCAGATGCCACTTTATTAAACTTCAGCATGTGCAGATCTAGCAGTTTGCCTGCAAATGGTGTCAATTTTGGGTTTACCCGTGATAATTATTCCATTATTCCATTATTCCAATTACAATTGCTACCATTTCTGTTATTTTGTAACTTGAATGCTGACAATAAAACAATTTAAAAAACATAATGCGATCATTGTCGCACAAAATTAAATTAATTATTATTTTTTAAAATAAATTATTATATAACAATAAGTTAACAAAATAAGACAATCTAAATGTAAAATTAATGTGAGGTTCTTGTCCCGTTAATGATGTTTAATCAAATTTTATTGTAAATTCTGCAAAAGGGATCAATTTGGAATTCTTATGATTAATACTATTCTTATTGCAAACCGAGGGGAAATCGCTTGTCGATTGGTCCGTACTGCTCGTCAATTGGGTATTAAGACAATAGCCGTTTATTCTGAGGCGGATCAGAGCGGTCTTCATGTTGATATGGCAAGCGATGCTATCTGCATTGGTCCGGCGCAAGCAAAAGAGAGTTATTTGAATATAGATTCGATTATGGCGGCCATTGAGGAATCTGGCGCCGATGCGGTACATCCTGGGTACGGCTTCCTTTCTGAAAATGCCGAATTTGCTGAACGATTAGATGCAGAGAATATTATTTTTATTGGGCCAAGGCCAAATGCGATACGTGTTATGGGAGATAAAATAGAGTCTAAGCTATTTGCTGAGAAAGCAGGTTTATCAGTTGTTCCCGGACATACAAAACCTATAAAAAATGCTGCGGAGGCGAAAAAAATTGCTAAAGCAATCGGCTACCCGGTAATGTTAAAAGCATCTGCTGGCGGCGGCGGCTAGGGTATGCGGGTGGTTGAAAAGGAGAACCAAATAGAAGGAAGTCTTCGCGCAGCCACGGCCGAATCAGTTAATAGCTTTGGTGATGATCGGATATTTATCGAAAAATTTATCTCCAATCCACGTCACATTGAAATACAGATTTTGGCCGACAGTCATGGTAATTGTATTCATCTTGGCGAGCGCGAATGTTCAATTCAGCGTCGCCACCAAAAAGTTGTTGAAGAGGCTCCGAGTGTCTTTGTTGATGAGGAAATGCGCACCAACATGGGCGCTCAAGCGGTCGCATTGGCTACGGCCGTAGACTATCAATCAGTCGGGACGGTCGAGTTTATCGTCGATGAAAAAAAGAATTTTTACTTTCTTGAAATGAACACTCGATTGCAGGTTGAGCACCCGGTTACCGAGTTGATTACCGGTCTCGATCTGGCTGAACAGATGATTAAAGTAGCTTCCGGAGAAAAGTTAGCATTTAGCCAATCGGATATTAATCTAGAGGGCTGGGCTATAGAGACCCGTCTATATGCCGAAGATCCTGAGCGTGGTTTCCTGCCTTCTGTTGGACGTCTGGTTGAATATCGAGAACCTGTGAGCAACGTTTTTGGAACAAATAAGCACGTCCGCATTGATGGCGGAGTGAGTGCCGGTGATGAAATCACACATTTTTATGATCCCATGATATCGAAACTCATTACCAATGGTAAAACGCGAGAAGAGGCAATCGGCCATATGCGCCGCGCCCTTGAGGAATATTATGTTCGAGGCGTTCGCAATAATCTTGTTTTTTTATCAGCCATAATGGCGCATCCGCGGTTTGCCGTAGGCGATTTAACAACGAATTTTATTTCGGAAGAGTTTGGTGAAAAATTTGTTCCCGGCGAAACCAAACATGAAGATTTTGGAATGCTGGCGGCCGTCGCTGCAATGATGCACCGCCGTGAGTTGGAACGTGATAACAAGATAAAGGGAAGGGCAATTTTAGGAGATATTCTTTTAAGAGAAGAGTATGAGTTTGGGAACAATTGGATAGCGATTGTAAATGGGGTGACCTATCCAGTGATTATAGCTGTTTCTGAAGACAAAATGACTGAAATCCATACTGACGGAACTAATTACGTTGTAAAGTCAGATTGGCGCCCGGGTCGTTCATTGTTTCATGGGTCCGTGAATAATCAAGATGTTTGCATGCAGGTGGAGCGAACGGTTAAGGGATTTCGCGTTTGCCATGCCGGATACCAGGGAGAGATTAGAATTATTTCCTCTCTGGCCGCAGAGTTACTCAATAGGATGCCAGTCAAAAAGCCTGCTGATTCATCAAAACAATTGTTGTCACCAATGCCTGGGCTTTTGGTTTCACTTGGCGTTACCGTCGGAGATGACGTCAAGCAAGGTGACCCGCTTGCTGTCGTCGAGGCGATGAAGATGGAAAACGAACTTTTTGCTGAACGTGAAGGAGTTGTGGCAAAAATTCACCTCGAACCCGGCGATAGTTTGAACGCTGGCCAGATTATCTTGGAGCTTGAATAGGCTAATGCCCGAAACATCGGCCCGTGTAATAATTAGGGGGCACGTACAAGGTGTATGGTATCGCGGTTGGGTAGTGAAACGTGCAACCGAACGCAATTTGCGCGGTTGGGTCCGAAACCGGAGTGATGGCAGTGTTGAAGCTGTTTTCGTTGGCAGTAAATCTCAAATAAACGAAATGATCCAAGAGTGTTATCGAGGCCCAACGGCGGCTGCCGTTGAGCATATTGATGTTAAATACGAGAAGGTTTCGGTAAAGCCCGGATTTACACAACTTCCGACCCTGTAGTCACAACAAAACTCTATGGGTGTTATTTCTAATAGTAAGGCCAATCCCTAGACGGTGTCGCCAAACATTTTTGACAATTTGTTTTTCAAGACCTTATCGACTTCATTCATGGAGCAATCAACTCCGAGATCATGAAAGGATGTAACCCCGTAATCTGAAATACCACAAGGAACGATACCCGAGAAATGTTCTAGATTCGGGTTTATGTTGATCGATAGGCCATGGTATGTAACCCAGTGGCGTATTCGAATTCCAATCGCGGCAATTTTTCTTTCAACGTCATTGTTGTTTACCCAGATGCCTATTCGTCCTTCCCTGCGTTCTCCAATGATGCCGAATTCTTCGAGAGTATCAATTACCACGGCTTCTAGATTGCCCACAAATTGGCGAACATCTGCGCCGCGATTTTTTAAATTGAGCATCGTATAGACAATACGTTGGCCCGGCCCATGATAGGTGAACTCTCCACCCCGGCCAACCCTGTGAACGGGGAATCGTGTGGGATCAAGAAGATCCTTTTCTTGAGAACTAGTGCCTGCAGTGTAGAGGGGCGCATGTTCCAGAAACCAAAAAAGTTCCCTTTGATCCCCTTCATATATTTCAGCCACGCGGGCTTCCATAGCGGTTACGGCTTTTTCATAATCCACAATTTCTTCTGAAGTTTTAAACTCGATCTGAAATTTTTCATTTATTTGATTCATAAAACAATCCTGAGTATCAGGTTTATTGTGTCTAATACTATTATACAATAGTTTGCTTCCAAAAATTCGCTTGTAAGCTTGATTAGCTGTATCCTATTTGCTATTTCCCAGACTTTGGCATTTAGCTATTGGAAAACTTTAGCCAGCCAACGGTGTAATTAGTGCGGACGTGGCGGAACTGGTAGACGCGCAGCGTTGAGGTCGCTGTCCTCGCAAGAGGGTGGAAGTTCGAGTCTTCTCGTCCGCACCATTCTCCGTCTTTGAAGATCCAGTTAGTTAGTTTACACTGTAATCATACTTGTTTCATATGTAATTTAAGGTGGCATCAGTGTCAGATAAATTTGATCTTCAAGCACTCGATTATCATCGGGAACCTGTACCCGGTAAGATTGAAGTCGTTCCAACAAAGCCGCTGGCGAACCAGCACGATTTATCATTAGCTTATTCTCCCGGTGTTGCCTCGGCTTGTTTACACATTGCCGAGGATCCTTCGGAGGCTAATAATTTGACGTCTCGCGGTAATCTCGTTGGAGTAATTTCAAATGGCACTGCAGTACTGGGTCTTGGAAATATAGGAGCTTTAGCGGCTAAACCTGTGATGGAGGGTAAGGCTGGATTGTTTAAAAAATTCGCTGGGATCAGCGTATTTGATATTGAAATTAATGAAACCGATCCTCAAAAATTTGTCGAGATTGTGGCCCCATTAGAGCCAACATTTGGCGGCATTAACCTGGAGGATATTAAGGCTCCGGAATGTTTTGTGATTGAGGCAGCTCTTAAAGAGCGGATGAATATTCCAATAATGCATGATGACCAGCATGGTACGGCAATTATTGTTGCGGCTGCTATCATCAATGGCCTGAAAATTACAGAAAAAAAGATACGTGATATAAAACTTGTTTGCTCGGGTGCAGGTTCAGCGGCACTGGCCTGCCTGGATTTACTGGTAAAGCTAGGTGTTCCTAAGGCCAATATATATGTTTCCGATATAGCGGGTGTTATCTATGAAGGCCGCGTCGAAGAGATTAATGAGTATAACGTAAAATATGCCCAGCAAACCGATTCCAGGAAATTAGATGAGATTATCGTTGATGCCGATGTCTTTATTGGTTTATCGGCCCCTAATGTCTTGAAACCAAAGATGGTTGAGAAAATGGCGCCCCGGCCTCTTATAATGGCTTTAGCCAATCCAGAACCGGAGATCCGCCCTGAAAGTGTTAAAAAAGCCCGCGATGATGCTATTATGGCTACGGGTCGATCTGATTATCCAAATCAAGTTAATAATGTTCTTTGTTTTCCGTTTTTATTTAGAGGTGCACTTGATGTTGGCGCAACGACAATAAATGATGAAATGAAAATGTCCTGCGTTCATGCGCTTTCCGAGCTTGCAGAAGCCGAAACTGACGAGACCGTTGTTCAGGCGTATGGCCTACAAGAATTAAAATTTGGGCCTAATTATCTCATCCCTAAACCTTTTGACCCCCGTTTATTAATAAAAATAGCACCGGCCGTTGCGAAGGCGGCAATGGATACCGGCGTAGCAACGCGGCCAATCGAAGATTTCAATTCTTATCGCCAGAAATTGCATGAGTTTGTATTTCGGTCAGGCTTTGTGATGAAACCAGTTTTTGATCAGGCCAAATCAAACCCAAAGAAGATTGTTTATGCGGAAGGAGAATCCCGGCGGGTTTTACGGGCCGTACAAAGTTGCCTGGATGAGGGCCTGGTTAAGCCAATCCTGATAGGCCGTCGCCGTGTTGTAGCCTTGCGGATTGAGCAGCTTGGATCCAGGCTTGAAATAGATAAGGATTTTGAATTGGTCGATCCGGAGAAAGATGACCGTTATCGTGAATATTGGGAGTTGTATCATTCTTTGCTCAGTCGCTATGGCTCGTCAATTAATCAAGCAAAAACGATGGTGCGGACCAATAATACGGTGATTGCCGCTTTAATGGTCAGGCGAAGAGAGGCTGACGGAATGATTTGTGGTGCGTCTGGGCGTTACACTGAGCATTTGCCCCACCTATTTAAAATTATAGGGTTAAAATCGGGGGTCACCCGGGCGGCAGCGATGGGTATGCTGGTTATTTCAAAGGGTACGTATTTTTGTGTCGACCCTTATGTCAATCCAGGACCAACCACAGAGCAAATTGCAGATATAACCGTTTTGGCTGCTAAAACCATCCGGGGCTTCGGTATCGAGCCAAAGGCGGCGTTATTATCTCATTCTAACTTCGGGAGTTCTAATCGGCCAACGGCGCGAAAAATGCGAGACGCCGTTAGTCTTATTCGGGCTCTTGATCCAAATTTGGAGGTGGATGGAGAGATGCACGCCGATGCAGCTATATCAAGCCGATTGCGTGACAAGCTTGTAAAGGATTCAGTTTTAACTGAATCCGCTAATTTATTTGTCATGCCATCACTAGATGCTGCAAATATATCCTATAATTTGCTGCGGATGTTAGCTGATGGACTAGCCGTTGGCCCAATGTTATTGGGCATGGATCAGCCAGCTCACATTCTTGCGGAAGGTGTTACTGCGCGTGGTATAATGAATATGACAGCCATCACGGTTGTTGAATCTCAAAATGAAACGGATGGAGAGTTGCCCTTATGAGAAGAGAGACCATCGTCGGGGCGATTGATTCTGGACCGGCAGGTGAGCTAACCTCTGATTTTATCTATTCTATCAATATTGCCCTTGACCAAAATAATACAGCTGAAGCAATTTTATTAGCTCAGTCACTTCATTATGCCGACTTAGCGGATTTACTTGAGAATCTTGCCCATGTGCGACGAGAGGAACTTGTTGAAGCTCTAAAAAATAATTTTGATCCAAATGTGTTAACTGAACTGGATGAAAACGTTCGTGAGCGCGTAATTGATCAACTTGGTATTAGTCAGATTGCTGAAGCGGTAGCTGGTTTAGAAACGGATGATGCCCTCGAAGTTGTTGAAGAACTTGATGCTGAGGAACAACTAGAGGTCCTTGAAGCACTTCCAGCGAATGAGCGAACGCTCATTGAGCAAGGCTTATCTTTCCCAGAAGACAGTGCCGGACGCCTCATGCAACGGGAGGTTGTTGCTGTACCACAGAACTGGACAGTCGGCCAAGCTATTGATTTTATGAGGGACACTAAAAATCTGCCTAACGATTTTTTTGATCTGTTTCTGGTTAGTCCCCAGCATCAACCTGTTGGAACAGTGCCGCTTAGTAGAATTATGCGAACGGAACGAATGGCATCTCTGACCTCGGTTATGAGGAAACACATAAAAATTATTCCAGTTCAAATGGATCAGGAAGAAATAGCCTTTTTATTCAGACAGAGAGACTTGATTTCGGCTCCGGTAGTTGATGAAGCTGGCCGACTTGTCGGCGTGATTACGGTTGATGACATCGTTGATGTTATCTATGAGGAGCATGAAGAAGACATTATGCGGTTGGCAGGTGTGGGCGAAGAAGATGATCTTTATGCTGCAGTTATTGATACAACAAAATCACGCTTTACATGGTTATTGGTACATTTAATAGCTGCAAGCCTAGCGGCTTATATTATTAGTTTTTTTGCAGGTACAATTGAAGAAATGGTTGCCCTCGCAATTTTAATGCCGATTGTTGCTGCGATGGGTGGTACCGCAAGCGTGCAAACCTTGACCGTCGCTGTTCGTGCTATTGCAATGAAAGAGTTAACAGTTTCAAACGCTTATCGGGCTATTGGTAAAGAAGTGGCTGTCGGTATTGTTAATGGTATATTGTTTGCGATTATTATTGGAACTCTAACATGGATTTGGTTTGGGAGCATGGCACTAGGTGGTGTTATTGGTCTTGCGATCGTAATCAACCTAATTGTTGCTGGATTATTTGGGAGTGCATTGCCGATATTCTTGCAGCGTATAGGGTTTGATCCCGCCGTGGCTTCTAGTGCCTTCTTGACGTCAATTACTGACATTGTAGGATTTTATGTGTTCCTTGGTTTGGCTGCCAGTTTATTACTCTAAGCTTGTAGATAAGACTAATCTCTCTAACTCGTCTGTAATTCAATATAAAATCAGGAGGGTCAATGGCTCTGTGGTACTAAAATGAGTGACGGTTTGTATTGGTGAATTGATGTTGTTTCCTCTAACAGTTATAGTCGATTGTTAATCTTATTGAATATGTTTCAATAATCATACTAACAAGTCTTTATGATCCAATTTTGAGGAGAGAGGTAAAGAATGAATTCAGATCCAGTTGTTATTGTTGGAGCAGCAAGAACACCCATGGGGGGGTTGAGTGGGGCGCTTGGTTCTGTCCCGGCTCCCGAACTTGGCTCTATAGCCATAGCAGAATCCCTTGTACGAGCTAATATCAAAAAGGAAGACGTTGATGATGTTGTCATGGGCGTCGTATTGGCCGCAGGACAAGGACAGGCGCCAGCAAGGCAAGCCGCAATGGGAGCTGGCATCCCAGATAATGCCGGCGCTACTACAATCAACAAGATGTGTGGATCGGGCATGAAAGCGGTTATGTTGGCCCATGATAATATTCTAGCAGGTTCACACACCATCATGGTTGCAGGTGGAATGGAAAGTATGACCAATGCACCTTATTTGCTGCCTAACACCCGAAATGGGTTACGAATGGGTCACGGGGAAATGAAAGATCATATGTTCCTTGATGGGCTGGAGGATGCTTTTGAGAAAGGTACCTTAATGGGTGCATACGCTGAAGCGACAGCACAAGAATATCAATTTACGAGAGAGGCGCAGGATGAATTTGCGCTTAGATCGTTGGAACGTGCTAGAGAATCTATTTCAAATGGGACATTCTCTAATGAAATCGTGCCAGTAAGTGTAAAAACTCGCAAAAATGAAGTTGTTGTAGATGCGGACGAGCAACCTGGCAATGCGATTCCTGAAAAAATTCCAACCCTTCGTCCAGCATTTGCGAAAGATGGATCGGTGACTGCGGCAAATTCAAGTTCAATTTCTGATGGGGCTGCCTCTCTTATTTTAATGCAACAGTCTGAGGCCGAAAAAAGAGGTTTGAAGCCAATCGCCCTTATTCATTCTCATGCGACACATGCTCAAGAGCCAAGGTGGTTTACGACTGCCCCCATCGGCGCGATAAAAAAGGTTCTTGATAAAGTTGGTTGGGATAAGGATGATGTCGATTTATATGAAATTAACGAGGCTTTTGCAGTTGTCACAATGGCGGCAATGCATGATTTGAATTTACCTCCAGAAAAAGTGAATGTACATGGCGGAGCCTGTGCTTTAGGTCATCCCGTAGGCGCCTCAGGAGCACGTATCATAGTTACCTTACTGAATGCACTTGAAAAATATGATTTGAGTCGAGGAGTTGCTTCCTTATGTATTGGTGGTGGTGAGGGCACAGCTGTGGCTATTGAACGCTTTCAATAGCAGCGGCCGGAGAAATTTGAATGCCAACTGTATTTATAACCGGAGCTAACCGTGGTCTCGGGTTAGAATTTGCCCGGCAATATCTCGCAGCGGACTGGCGGGTCATCGCTACCTGTCGTAACCCTGGAACAGCGTCTGATTTAAATGTTCTCGATGGGAACATTCAAGTATTGGAACTTGATGTTGTTGACTTTGGCGCGATAGAGAAAACAGCTGAGGTACTCCACTCAGAAAAGATTGATGTTTTACTCAATAACGCTGGTATTTATGGCTCACGAACAAATGATTTCGGCAAAACCGCATTTGAGGATTGGAATGATGTATTTCGGATTAATACTCAAGCTCCGCTTAAAATTGTGGAAAGCTTTGTCGATCATGTTGCGAATTCCGACAAAAAAATTATCATTTCTGTTTCGAGTTTGTTAGGAAGTGTAGCTGCCAATGCATCTGGGGGGCAATATGCCTATCGAAGTTCAAAGGCGGCATTAAATGCTTTAAACAAATGTTGGTCTATTGATCTTGCAAACAAAAACATAATTGCAGTCGTCGCTTCGCCGGGCTGGTCTAGAACAGATATGGGAGGACCCAATGCTAAAGTGGATCCCGTCGATAGTGTTTCAGGGATCCGAAAGGTAATTGACGGACTGACGTTAGAAGACAGCGGAAAGTTTTTTAATTTTGATGGCATTCCTCTTGATTGGTAGGTAGTTAGATTATGTCTAGTTCAATAGAGTTTTATTTCGATTTTTCTTCACCTTACGGTTATATAGCTGCCCATAGAATTGAAGCGATAGGTCAAAAGCATGCCCGGGAAATTATTTGGAAACCATTTTTGCTTGGGGCGATGTTTCAAGTAAATGGACAAGGACCGTTAAAGGACCAAGCTTTAAAGTGGGAGTATTCCAGCCACGACCTAGAAAGGACTGCCAGGCGTTATGGAGTTGAATGGTCGTTGCCAGAGTCCTTTCCAACTCCAACTCAAGCAGCCGGGCGCGCTTTTTATTGGATACAAGAGCAAGACAAAACTGTTGCAAAGACTTTCGCTTTGGGCGTGTATCGGGAATATTTTTTTAATGGTAAAGATATTAGGTCAAAACAGCTTATTGCCGATATCGCTGGTAAAATGGGCATGAATAAAACAGCGTGTCTTTCAGCCATGGATGATAAAGTTTATAAAGAAAAACTAAAAGCAGTGACTTCTGATGCCATTACGAGAAATGTGTGTGGCTCCCCCTTTGTTTTTGTCGATGGCGAACCTTTTTGGGGAAATGACCGTCTTGATATGGTTGATGAGTGGTTGAAAATTGGCGGATGGTAAAAATCCTTGAGGAACAATATGGCTGAACCCGTTATCTTAAAGCAAATAAAGCAAAATAGCATTGTTGAAATTACACTCAACCGCCCTGAGGTTTTTAATGGCTACAATGAAGAGTTATTAACTGACCTTGGGGATGCTTTGGATCAGGTGAAAAGAGACAGTAATATGCGGGCGGTAATACTCAGAGGGGCAGGAAAACATTTCTCGGCCGGTGCGGATGTAAACTGGTTCAAGGAGTTATCTCGGGCTAGTAAGGGCGAAAAAGAACGAGCTGCGAAACTTAGTACCGATGTTATGCAAAAGTTATTCCAGTGCTCCATTCCTACTTTGGCGTTAGTGCATAATGCCTGCTTCGGCGGCGGTATTGGTTATATAGCAGGCTGTGATGTGGTTATAGCCTCCGAGGACGCCCGTTTTGCCATTACTGAAGTGAGAGTAGGGATTGCGCCGGCGCCAATTTTACCTCAAATTATTGATGCCATAGGTGTTCGGCAAGCACGCCGTTATACATTAACGGGTGAAACGTTCGATGCATATGAGGCCCAACGAATTGGCCTTGTTCATGAAGTTTGTGCGGTGAATGGTCTCGATGAAGCCGTTAAACCGATAACCGATGCCATCTTGCGATCTGCCCCGAAGGCTATGAGTGATACCAAGATTTTAATAAATGAAATTTCTAAGCAGCCAATGACTAAGAGGCTTCTTAACAAATTGGCTTCGATCAGTGCTAAAGGACGCAATACCCCGGAAGGTATTGAAGGGTTTTCCGCATTTCTTGAGAAGCGTCAACCTAATTGGTATGAACTGGATTAATCAATCTAAAGGGAATTCTTGGTGATGAGTGTTATTTTTTTAGCTGCTAATCCATATCAATTTTAGGATATATGAGTGTGCAGCGAATTTGCTTATTTGTAAAAACGATTTCTAAATTTAGGACATAACTACTATGGCAATTAATCTTTTGCGTATGGCCGTTCGTATTACGAGTGTCGCGCATTTAAAAGATATCCAGGCCGAACGCATGGCTTCTACGAAGGAGAGAAGCCTGTATACATTTACCAGGAATGTCCCAAAGCGTGTAGATGAGCTATTGGACGGAGGGTCAATTTATTGGGTGATAAAAAGACTCATTAGAGTCCGACAGGAAATCGTAGGGATCCAGTCGGCTGTAAATGATGAGGGTAGAAAGTACTGTCTGATTAAACTTAATCCATTGCATATATTGCTTGAACCGAGAGAACAAAAGCCATTTCAGGGGTGGCGTTATCTAAAATTTGAAGAATCCCCGCTTGATTTGCCAAAAGCGCCACAAGCTTATAAAGATACAGACATGCCTTCAGAAATGATGGCTGAGTTAAAAGAACTTGGGTTGCTTTAGAGTATTTATCCCAATTATAGTAATATTGTTTTTATTGTTTGCTAGTTCATCCTTTTTTGTGATGATGGTTTGATAGGAGATCTCTGCTGATGACAAAATTTATAATTGAACCACATATGCGTTTGCATGAGTGGGTTGCGGCAGAAAAAGGTTATTTTGATGAAGAATTATTGGAGTATGAATTATCGGAGAAATTAACCAAGAAAGATGCTCAAGCTGATAACCTTGGTGATAAGATTGGTGCTTATCAGACATTTGAGAAGGGGCGTACTTGCGATGTCAGTTCTGCTTGTCACTGGACGGTTAACATTGCTGCCTCTGCCGGACATGGTAAATTATATACGGAATGTTATTCTGTCTCGCCCTGTGGTGTTTTTGTGCACCCAGATTCTGGAATTACCAAGCCTGAAGACTTGGCAGGAGTCCCAATATCTGTTGGATATCAGTCGGGTAGTCATTATTCGACAATTCAGGCCCTCGAGCAATTTCTTGAACCAAATCAGATAAATTTATCCTTCAGTGAAGGATTGTTATTTGCTCGGATGGAGAAGCTTATTGACGGTGAGATCCCAGCATGCAGTTTATTTAGCGGCACTTACTACTTTCTTGATCAGCTTGGATTTAAAAAGATTGTTGAAACCACGTTTATGATGGCTGGCATGGTAACTGGAGATCCAAATCCGGGTGATGTTAGAAAGTTCTATCGTGCACTACAAAAAGCTCAGCACGATATTGATTTGCGGCCAGAACTTTACACCCATTACTATAAAGAGGAATTTCCCGAACGTTTTCATCCGATGATGGATCTTCGATATTTTGGACCAGGTGAGCGGATAGTATTCGAAAAATACTCTGAAAAAATGTACGATGAATCTCGTGTTTGGGTTGGAGAGCGTGATATTTTT
>CAZXSC010000035.1:0-23788 GCA_964643045.1 uncultured Rhodospirillaceae bacterium | reverse complement strand
AAATATGTCGAAGCAGGCTGGTTTGGTCGCAAAGCTGGCAAAGGTTTTTATGATTATGCAGGCGACACACCAGTACCAACCCGTTAAAACGTCCAAAGCTAATGCAGTTCTGCCCTTAATTTCTGACGAAGTATATCAATTGGTATCATTTGCCCTTCAACATCTAAGTGCCAGAATGTCCAACCATTGCATGCTGGTGCATCTTGAACCAAAGCACCAACACGGTGTATTGATCCTCGGAATTCAGAACTAATAATAGATCCATCTGCTCTTACGCGTGCAGTGTGTCGCTGACGCGTATCACTCAGCAAAGTTCCCGGTTCTAACAGCCCCCGCTCAACAAGCCAACCAAAGGGAATGCGGGGCTCTTTTTTCTTTATGGGAGTTGTCACAAGACTAATATCTTTAGGTGCTTGAACTTCAGCTACACGTTTGTTTGCTACGGCGATATAATTTTTGTCACGCTCTATAGCAACAAAATTTCGGCTAAGTTTCTTGGCAACAGCGCCTGTGGTTCCAGAACCAAAGAATGGATCGAGGACAACATCACCAGGATCGGTCGACGATAAAATAACCCTGTGAAGAAGTGATTCAGGTTTCTGGGTAGGATGGGCTTTTTTGCCATCTTTACTATTCTTGATGCGTTCGCTTCCATTACAAATAGATAGTAGCCAGTCGGAACGCATTTGAAGGTCCTCATTTAGAGCCTTCATCGCATCATAGTTAAATTTATATTTGGCATCTTGTCCTTTGGAACACCAAATTAAAGTCTCATGGGCATTCGTGAACCGCTTGCCCCGGAAATTAGGCATGGGATTTGTTTTGCGCCAGATCACATCGTTTAGTATCCAAAAGCCCATATCCTGGAGTGCCGTACCCACCCGAAATATATTATGGTAGCTGCCAATTACCCATAAAGAACCCGTATCTTTTAACAAACGACGCGCTTCAGTCAGCCAAGAACGAGTAAACTTGTCATAAGCTGCAAAACTTTCAAATTGATCCCATTCATGATCGACAGCATCTACCTTGGAATTATTCGGGCGGAGCAAATCTCCAGCTAATTGCAGGTTATACGGTGGATCGGCAAAAACGAGATCTACCGAAGCACTGGGGAGTGTTTTCATCAATTCAATGCAATCGCCCTCGAGAATATGATTTAATCCCATTTTTTTTGAACCTGCCATAATGGGGTCATACTGATTCTTTCAAGATTCTTCGTCAAGAGTTATTTAGATTCAAAGGCTTAGAAGTATATAATATCGCTATATGTAGGAGTCAGACATCCTGAAGTCTCAATATATTGATTATTGGCTTATAACTTTTGCGGTGATGGTCGGTGACACCAAATCGTCTCAACCCTTCCTGATGTTGTTTCGTCCCATAGCCCTTATTTTGTTCCCACCCATAGCCGGGACATCTGGAATCAAGTTCAACCATCAATTTATCCCGTGTTACTTTAGCTACAATTGATGCCGCTGCTATTGAAGACGAAGTTGCATCTCCCTTTACAATTGCTTTAACTTTAGATTGTATGGGTGGCTCTTTATTTCCATC
The DNA here is from genome assembly GCA_964643045.1 of uncultured Rhodospirillaceae bacterium. Classification (GTDB taxonomy): domain Bacteria; phylum Pseudomonadota; class Alphaproteobacteria; order Rhodospirillales; family UBA2165; genus TMED23. The sequence goes on along the minus strand of CAZXSC010000035.1, from coordinate 22,231 downwards.
AACCAAAACGAAATCCGGGCTAACAGTAAGATTTTTCATCGCTCGACCCATAGCTAGAAATGTTGCTTGTAGAATATTAATCTCATCGATCTCTTGAGCACTGGCAAACCCCACGCCAACATCAGCATTTTCGCAAATAATATCAAAAAGAGTATCTCGTCTATTTGCTGTGATTTTTTTTGAGTCATTGAGTCCAATATCAGTGATCTTTGTTTGAAGTTCTGAATGAAATACTACAGCAGCTGCGACAACCGGCCCCGACCAAGAACCGCGTCCTGCCTCATCAATACCTGCAATACAATCATAACCCCTCGCAGATAGTTTCGCCTCGATACTGAAATCTGGCACTGTTTGCATGCTTCTTTCTGTTCCAAAAAAATTTATTTAGAACGGTGATTAAACTCTAGCTTAAGCCCCAATTTTCTGGAAATAAATGGGACCCATCTAGGTCTATTTTTAACCTAAAACTTCGTGCTACTGCAGTTATTGGCAAATCACCATAAAGGTGAGGAAATTCAACACCATTTCGCGAAACCTCCCATTTCAATGCGGAGCCTAATTTATCAGGATCAACTTCAAGCAATATTAAATTATCTTGCCCCGCGCGGTGCTTAGCTGCGCTATCGATAACCTGCGACGCGCTGGAGAAATGAATAAAGCCATCTTCTTGATCTTGAGAAGAGCCAAAATAAGTTCCACCGATCTCAGCAACTGCCCATTCATCAGATTGGCAAATATGATATACAGGTCCCCTATTAGCCATAAGACTAGTCCGTCAACCTCGCTTTGAGCGCGCGCAGATAACGAAGATCCATTGTTTGAAATTCACCTTGTTTGAGGTCAGTCTTATACTCATCAAGCTCCTGTTTGGTAATTTCAGAAATCTTTAATTTACCTATAGTACTAATCAGCGCTTCGGCTTCTTGCATCTCTTCGTCTTTTAAAGCGCTAAAGTCAACATCATTTATCCCGTCTTCACCATTCTCAACGTCATCGCCTACTTCATCTTCGGAGCCATCTGCTCTCTCACCTTCTTGAGAAATCAGCAAATCATTCCATGTAACACCAGCAACTGTCATTTTAGCATTAATATCACGCACCGCGGCTAAAATTTCATCATCCCCTTCACTTTTCATTTTTTCCAAAAGCGAAATAAAGTCGTCTCTTTTTAAATCTGTTCTCATGCCGCGTTCTCCAATTTCTAAAGACCAAGGTTTCTTTTCTGATCGTCTTTGTAACCAATCACAATCGTATTCTCAATTTCAAAAACAGGCCGCTTGATAAGCGCAGGATTTCTATATATCAAAGCGATCGCTTTTTTATTATTCAAATCCTCTTTTTCACTCTGGCCGAGTCCCCGCCACGTGGTTCCTCTTTTATTAAGCAAGGCACCGTAACCAAGTAATGCCGTCCATTTCTTAAGTTTAAAAAGATCAAGGCCGTCTCGCCGAAAATCGTGAAATTCGTGAGCAATCTGTCTAGCTTCTAAATCTTTTATGGCCCTTCTACAGGTATCACAGTTTCTCAGTCCGTATATCTTAATCATGGTCAGTAAATGAACATGAGATATCACCAAAAACAAGATTAAATCTAGACGCACAAAATATATTTCTATTAATTTAGAATTGGTAGTAGAAAAAAACAATATAATGAAAAAAGCTTACGTAGATAGATATGGGAGAATTAATATGGAAGAGAAAATTGCTATTGTGGGCACGGGTGCAAACGGAAGTTGCGTGGCCGCCGACTTAGCCCTAGCTGGGTATGACACAACATTGATTGACCAGTGGCCGGAACATGTAGAGACCATGCAGAATCAAGGATTAAGAATAATATTGCCACAGGAAGAGATTGACGTTGAAGTTGACGCAAATCATCTTTGCGATGTCTGCTCAATAAACAGAATATTCGACTATATTTTTGTCATGGTTAAAGCATATGACACAAAATGGACGGCCTTACTCATGGAGCCCTACCTATCTGCTGACGGTCTAATGATTGGCATACAGAATGCCATGACTGCCGAAGAAATTGCTGAAATTGTTGGAAAAGAAAGAACAATTGGTTGTGTTGTAGAACTTTCCTCAGAGATATTTATTCCCGGGCTCGTCCAGCGCAATACTCCTCCAGAGGGGACGTGGTTTGGTTTGGGAGCTTTAGACCCTTCCATGTCTAATCGTGTCGAAGAAGTTAAACTTATTCTTCAAAATGTTGGGAAAGTTTCGCATACATCTAATATTCTATCTGCAAAGTGGATGAAACTCGTCGTCAATTCAATGTGCCTAGGTCCTCTTGCTATGCTTGGACTTTCTATCTCAGAAGCAATCAAAGTATCTGGTGTGAGGGAGTTTGTTTTGCGCGCAGGTTCTGAAGCCCTAGCAGTTGGGCTAGATAGAGGTTATACAATCGAACCAATTTTCGGACTAAGTCAGGACGATATAAAAGATACAAATCATCTACTCGAAACACTCTTTGACAAATTAGTGGCCGATGTTGGTCCGTCAGCCCGCGATTGTGTTCTGCAAGATCACCTTAAAGATCGTTACAGTGAAGTAGATTTAATTAACGGCCTAGTTGCCGAAGAAAGCATACGGTTTGGTCGGCCCGCTCCAGCTAACGCATCAATTGCTGAAATCACAAAGAAAATACAGAATGGCAAGTTGCAACCTGAGCCTTCTAATTTGCAATTGGCCCTAAATTTGATGAAAAGATAAAATTGCTACTACAATTTTTTAATTGAACTTTATTATACCTTGTTATCACTTACCCGCCATTTGGAATTATGGCTCAGTAGTTCAAAACTAAGCCAAATTAGTCCTCCGGAGGGACCATGTCTATAGTCTGAATCCAATATTTCCTTGATAAAAACCTAATATCTGAAGGCCGAACACCTGCTAGACGCACCGCACCTTCTTGTTCTCCACGAATGGCTCCAAGAGTTTGATAAAGTTCCATGTGAAATGCCTCAGCAGGAAATCTTGCCCATACTAATATCTCTAACTTTGTCTTACCCGAGTCCATGGCTTGTTGGAGGTTTTCGCCTATCCTAGATGGGCCCGTTAAATAACCATAGCTCTGGAAAAGAATCACAAAAAGTACTACTAGGGCTGTAAATTTAAAATCACGGTGATTATACCAACGACGCCTTTTAGCGCCTGCGCCCTCATCCTCATGAGTGTTAGAGCTCACCGGATCAGATGTCATAGTTCCCTCCATTAATTAGCTTGGCTTCCAGACCAAACCCCAGCGCTCCACGGTCCATTTTTCTAAGGGTGCCAACAAGTATTTATCTGTCCCCATAAAAATAAGTGCCATAATGATCACACCGAGAAATACTTCTTCGATTTTAAACTCGGCAGCAGAAGTAAAAATCATAAAGCCTAACCCACTATCACCGCCAATCATTTCAGCCGCGATTAAAGCCCTCCACCCAAAGCCCATACTCATCCGTATTCCTGTAATAATACTCGGCATAGCGCCGGGCAAGTAGGCTTGAGTTATTACATCCCAACGACTACCACCCATAGTGAGAATACTATCCTCGTAGACTTTAGAAACACCTCGAACCCCGAGCATCGAATTAAAAAACATGAGCCAGAAAATAGTATTCAGCATTATGAATAGTGTCGTAACCCATCCAACCCCAAACCAAACTATAGCTAAGGGGATCCAAGCTATGCCCGAGATGGAGTTAGCAAAAACACCTACTGGCTCGAGAAACTTTGAGATAGGACGATTCATGCCAGCCAATATACCCAAAGCGATTCCTGCGGGAAGGCCTACCACGGTTGCCAAAATTACCCGTCCAAGACTAGAAAGAATGTGAGTAGTCATCATACAGTCGTTATCAAGTTTTATCAGTGGTCCAAAACCAGGACAATCCTCCTGTAGAAAAAATATAGCATCCCAAACCTCACCGATGGTTGGTACAAAAACCGGCGGTAACCAGCCAAAAACAGTGTTAGCATGCCATATTGCAATAAATACCAGAAAAGGTATCGATCCGAGAACGAATTTTCTTACTCGTTGCCGGCCAAATCTACGCTGCAAAGCAATTAAAAACCTCGAGAATAACATCATCTTTGTACGAGCCCCCATCTCTCAATTGTTCGCTCTTCCAGAGGCCTTAAAAGATAATGATCTAAAACTATCCAGGTAAATCCTATTATTACCATTCCAAGAATAATTTCTGTTGTCTTGTCCGCATCCTGTCCCGTAAAAATCATCCAACCTAAGCCTTGTCGCCCGGCGAGCATTTCACCGGCAATCACAGCCCGCCAAGCAAATCCGATACTCAAACGAGAACCGGTAGCTATATGGGGCATTGCGCCAGGAAATAGGACATCCCTCATTATTTGAAATCGGCTAGCACCAAGGGTCCGAGTGGCATTAATGTAGCGAAGGGGTATTTCTCTAACGCCGGACAAAACGTTAAAAGCTATTGGGAAAAAACTCGTATAGAGTATAACAATCAACACCGTCATATCGCTATTACCATACCAAATTACAACAATGGGGAAAATTGCAATCCCTGAAACAGACTGAAAAAAATTCAACATAGGATGGAACATATCTGCCACGGTACGGTTTAACCCAAGAAGAAGGCCAAATGGTATTCCGGCTGTTAATCCAATAGCACTGCCAACTATCAACCTAACAAGCGTGTCACTGAAGTAACTGGGCAGCAGTCCCTTTATCAACATGTCCACAGACGACATTGCAACTGCAAGCGGAGAAGGTAAGTAACGAGCAGGATTTGCGATATTATCAGATATTAAGGACCAGCCTATGAGCACCACAACCACCAGAATAACTAGGTTCATGGCATCAATTTTCATGAGCTGCTGCAGCGACAAGAGCAAGCGATCCAGTTTACTCCTCGACCGCAACACTAACCTCCTCGCGTACCGATTTTAATATCCGGTCTCGCGCCGTGATAAAAACGTTATTATTGTTCATATTGGCCCAGATCCTTTTTTCTCGAGGGATATCTATTGGAACTATTTCCTTAAGTCGACCTGGCCTAGCAGAAAAAACTATACATCGATCCCCTAAAAAAGCAGCTTCGTCTACGGCATGAGTGATGAATAAAATTGTTTTCTTTGTCGCCATTGCAATCCGATTTAATTCTTCCTGCAAAGTAATTCGAGTTTGTGCATCGACAGCAGCAAACGGCTCATCCATCAACATCACGACAGGATCTGCACAAAGCGTCCTCGCCACTTGGCAACGTTGTTTCATACCCCCAGATAACTCATGAGGGTATTTGTCCTCAAAGCCCGTCAACCCTACGAGATTCACAAACTCTTGCACTCTCCTACTTCTCTCTTCTTCGGGAACCTTCCTTATTTCCAGACCATGGCCAATATTTCGAGCCACCGTTCGCCAAGGTAATATGGCGTGTTCCTGGAAAACAACGCCTCTATCAGGCCCTGGTCCACTTATTACCTCTCCATCAACACTCGCTGTACCAATACTATAAGGCAGGAGGCCGGCAAGTATATTTAATAGTGTAGACTTTCCGCACCCACTCGGGCCAACCACAGAGACTAGCTCGCCCTCACATAGCTCCAAATGAATGTCTTCTAATGCATGAACCGACTCTCCAGTATACTCATCGGGATAGTGGTGGGAGAGCCCCTCTACAACCAATTTAGGGATTAATTCCTTCATTTAAATTCCCTTGAAACTGAATAATTATAGCGGGCAGATCGATAATCCGCCCGCTAATTTGTTCAAACCCAGATACAATATTACTTTAGATCTGCAAACCACTCTGGGTGACTTTTCATCGTTGAATTGATAAATGAAAAATCAAAGTATTTATCTGGATCGTATGGCTTTTTCATTTTCTTTTGTTTGATCAATTCTGCCACCGCAAAGTTCCAGGCTTTTTTTGTATTTTCTCCCATGCGAACATCGTAAACGATATGTTTCATTGTACGCTTTGCTAACGATGGCGTCATGCCGCGCACAAAACGCGATCCAATCTGTGCCGCCTCATCTAGGTTTGCAGGATTGCGAAGCCAATGAGCAGCTTGGGCCATGGCATCAACAACCCCTTGTGTTTTCTTCCTATCTCCATAAACCTTCTTTGGGAATCCGTGTAAGCCCGCACAAAAACAGACATGGTCGCCACCGCGGGATACTAGGGTTGATCCTTTAACTTTATCCAACGCGCGCGTTAGGTTTGGCTCCCAAGCGACAATGGCATCCACACCCCCCGTATCTAGCACTGCGACTAAACTTGGTGGACGTGTATTGATTCGATTATAGTCACGTTTGGTGATACCATTCTTACGGAGTATTGTTCTAAGGTAAAGATCGCCTGTGCTAGCAAATGTCACGCCTATTTTTTTTCCTCTAAGATCCTTCAAGCTTTTAATGCCTGTTCCCGCACGTGCGGCTATTCCAACAAAGTTATCGCTGGTAGACTTCACATAAGAGGCGCCTGTATAACCAACAAATGCCTTCACATTCATACCTTTTTCAAGTGCAGCAGGCAAATTTGTAAAAGCAGCCGGAGCATAATCCATCTCACCTGCTCTCAAAGATTTTGTTAGTGCTCCTCCAGTCTGACGTGTCACAACTTTCGCATCAATGCCATTTTTTGCAAAAAATCCTTTAGCCTGTGCAATAAAAACTATCATTCCTCCTACATTTCCCGCGGCACCAACATTTACAGTCTGAGCGCTTACCGCGGTCGGTAGAAGAAGTGGTAACAAAAATATTAAAGATTTGATCTTATGAACCATATTTTCCTCCCTTGAATACACGAGCAACAGCAGAACTTTCTTCTACGCCCGCATGTGATTTTTCAACCAAGACACAAAAAATCCCCAATATATTTGTTTTATTAGGGTACTGATATTTGATTGATCCGATGCATACTAATTATCTTTGGTCAAACTTACAAACCGTAAAAAAATTAATTTAGAAATACAAACTATAGGTGCTATTAAAATCATAATGCACGCAAACTATGTAAATCGGTATACCCCGCTTTACGTTATGAAAAATTAAGCTTAAAAAAGTCAAATACTGCTTTTCAGAAAATTTGATGAACAACAGCCATAAAAAGATAGAGGTAAAAAATGCCTGAGATCAAAATGAATACAGTTGATGAAATTGGACTAGCCATAATTGGTTGCGGCACTATCGGTCGTATCCGCGCCAAATATGCTCGAGAGTATCCCGGCGTTAAATGGTTAGGACTTTGTGACATTAATGATGATCTCGGTAAACAGTTGGTCGCAGATACAAGTGCCGATTTTTATACAAATGACTTTAATGAATTGATCAAACGACCGGAAGTGAATGCGGTAATGATCATTACTGATGAAAACAAACACACCGAACCAACTTTAGCAGCCGTTGAACAAGGGCATAAACTTTTCATAGAAAAACCGCTAGCAACCGAAGCACGTGATTCGTTTCAAATATTGAATGCAATCGAGCAAGCCGGCATAGATACTTGTATCGGATATACTCAGCGTTTTCGCCGCCGATTCCTAACGGTCAAAGATCGTCTGATGAAAGGGCAGATTGGTGAAGTGCATTCAGTAACTACCCGGGCTTTCATGAACCGCATGGTCCCAATCGCAACCATTGCCAAAACAAACGCCCGCCACAATTTAACGCCGATGGTCGTTTCAGGAACACATTCACTAGATATGTCAATGTGGCTCATGGAAGGCAAGAAACCTCAAGCCGTTTATGCCAAATCTGTAGAAAAAGTACTCAACGAATGGGGCACGAAAGACTCGACTTTCGGTATTTTTACAATGGATGATGGCTCTCTATTTTCGATGAATATTTGCTGGGCTTTGCCTGAAGTTTGGCCAGGAACCGTTTATGGCCTAGAAATTGGCATCGTCGGCAAAGAAGGTGTTATTGATATTGAAGACACTCATAGAGATTTGGTTCTAGCCACCAACGAGAAACTTCCTGGCGGGTATATTTCTGGGGGCTATAAGGCACCGGAGCGGCATGTTGACTTCATGACATCCTACCCGCCTGGCGATCTGTGGAATGACCAGCTTTATGGACCTATGCGCGAAGAAACTATAGGCTGGTTCAGTAGAATCATGATGGGAATACCAACACCCCATGCAACTGCGGCCGAAGGTCATTCTAACCTGATACACACCATGGCAATGGATTTATCAGCAAAACTCGGAAAGGAGGTTGCCCTGCCAATCGATCTCGAGGAGTTTTATAAATAATTATTAATTTGGGAAGGCTGAAATAGCAAAAAACTTCTATAACCTGATTGGGCTAAATGGAAAGGACCGCCGATTTTGCAGACCCAAAAGAAAAGAAAAAAGCTAATGGGCTCTATTACCAGAAACTCTGCGGCAAAAAATATGGGCGTTATCGGTCTTGGAAATATGGGCCGAGGCGTAGCCAATAATTTAATCAAAGCGGGTAACAATGTTTTTGTTTGGGACATCGCAGAGGAAGCACGTAAATTTTATGCAAAAACCGCAATAATTGCTGAACCTCACGAGATGTCAAAAAAATGCTCAATAATCATATTTGTTGTTCCTGGCTCAAGTGAAATAGATATGATGTTAAAAGGCAAGAATAGTATCTTAACCACTCCGAAACACGGACTAGTTCTCTATGACTTCTCAACATCTGACCCTATCTACACCAAAAAGCTCGCCCGCCGTGCCAAATCCAAAGGTGTCACTTACATGGATGCTGGCATGACTGGAGGAGGCGCGAAGGGAGCCGACAACGGTACGATGACATTAATGATTGGCGGAGATCCACAAATTTATGAAAAAACCGCACCCATGCTTTCTCCTGTTGCTAAAAAACTCGTTTATTTGGGACAAAGTGGGACAGGCCATACGATGAAAGTCGTACACAATTTAATCACTCATACTAATTTCTTTGCACTCTGCGAGGCAGCACATCTTGGGCGACGCGCGGGTATCAAGTTAGAAGACCTAATTGAGGTTTTTAATAACGGAAATGCTCGAAGCTTCATTTCTGAAAAGCGGTTCCCAGACCATATTTTATCAAAAACTTGGGATGCAAGATCTCGGGTATATAATCTACATAAAGATGTACGAATGGCGATTGCACTCGCCGACAAATTAGGTGCTACAGTTAATATTGGCCGCAAAGCTTTCAAGTATCTAGAAGAAGCAGTTCGTCAAGGTCGCTCAGACGATGACTTCAGTAGGCTTTATCCGGTTTTGGAGCATCTTGATCAAAAAAAAAGTCCAAAAAAGAATAAGAAATAATGGAAGTAGATTTGAAAAAGCTAATCTAACAATTCGAATTCCTATGGTCCAAGCTTAATTGGTCAAAATATCCACAACATCACCATAGTGTTTATTTCCTCGGAATTCGAATTGATGACATGTCATTGTCATTTAACGGAAGCGTGATTGGCTCATTGCGTTCGACTGACAAATCCGCTGCCATGTAAACTTCCATAACTTGGCGTGCCTGCTCGGGCGTCACCATTACCGGGCGATCCATCGCAACAGCTTCAAGAAAATGGATTCCCTCATTATGCATGGGTCCTGCAAAAACATGCTCGACCTGTTCACCCGGCATCGATGACATTGGTAAACGAATACCGTTTTCGATCGTGTTTACAACGACATCTCTATGTGTGTCATCGACTACTAACATACCATCGGTACCAGTAAACTCGATCCAAGTACCGGAATAATTCGGATGCCCAGGAGGCATAGTCCAACCTGCACCAATAGTAATCACTACACCGTTATCGAGGGTTACCATAGTCCATTGGGCATCCTCAAGCCCAGTTATATCTTTCATTACGCCATAAGCTGACTGCGAATACACCCGAATTGGTTTAGCCGGCTCTAAGCACCACAGCAAAAAATCTAAGTCATGGGTTGCTTCCATAGCTGCAGGCGAAAGCTTTATCCTCTCGCCAATCTTATTACCGAGGCCGCGTGTAATGTGGCGACTAACAAGCCCGGCAACTGGTTTGCCAATCGTACCATCGTTTAAACATTTCTTGAGATAAGCAAATTTAGGGTTAAAACGCTGAGAATAACCTATTGTAAATTTGACCCCCTTTTTCGTCGCCAAATCAACCAACTCATCAGCTTCGGCTAAAGTTATCGAAAGAGGTTTTTCAAGAAAAACGTGCTTACCAGCTTCCAAACAATCTTTAGCTATCGGGAAATGGATGTCTTCTGGTGTAGCCGATATAAAACAAGCATCAATATCGTCAAATTTTAGAAGCACTTTATAGTCTGTTGATGCCGACACAGGATTAGACATTTTTTTTACTTCCTCTAGGCGTTCAGGCTTTATCTCAGCGATATGGAGATCTTTAACCAAAGGGCTACTTGCGCAGGTATTTGCCCTAATACCACCGCACCAACCAGTTCCAATGATTCCAACGTTAATTTGTTTCATTTTTTCTTTTTCCTGAAAAATTTTTTAAGTGATGTGCTTGCACAGAGCGACACGAGGCCGGTCTTGAACTTTTGTACCAGAATCAAAAGCCCTGCGGGACCCTATGATTTTTGTTGATGGCCTGTCAAGAACAGCGTTATGACCGGGATTTAGTCCAAGATATAACGATGAAAAATTTGTTCGATCAAACAAATATTTTGATATATATACCCAGTCTGCAGTGAAGCAAATTATACAGGTAAAATATGAAATTCCTCTATACGGCAACAATACTTTTTCTTCTGACACTTGCCCCACCGCCGGACAATTTGCTTAAACCAAAAGTCGGTTGGGCAAAGAGCACCAAGAAATATTCTATTAGGATAATTAAGCGTAAGGTTGTTGGCAATAAACATCTTCGCGTGAATCAAGGTGATAAAGTGATCCTTTTTTGGAGAACAGATGAGGATGTTGATCTACATCTACATGGTTATGACATTGAGAAAACGATTCTAAAAGGAAAGATTGTGACTATGCATATCACAACAAATGCGACGGGACGTTTCCCAATTACATCCCACGGTTTTGGAGATGAAAAAGGTCACTCCCACGGCAAAGGTGCGTTATTATATCTTGAAGTCCATCCAAAGTAAGTTGTTAATATGTCAGCAGAAGGTTCATTAATAGTTCAAAATATGGCCCATGCCATACTAATGAATCTGAGAAAAAGAATTTTCTCAATTTTCAATGATATGCGGAAAAAACGGAAACTAATTATCGCTAAATTAATATACTGGCTGTCGTTTATTGGCATATTTCTTTTTTGTGAATTATTTGGATCACCGGTTTGTGCGCATGCCTTTGGTCAACGTTATGACCTTCCCTTACCCTTATCATTTTTCATGTCTGGTGGGGCCTTAGCAGTCTTACTTTCATTTATAATCATGGCCATAACTGCGAAGCCAACTCACAAATCGCGCACTTTTTCTCGCGTTAATCTGTTAAATAACCCCATTGGTAAAGCTCTTTCCCATTTCATATTTATAGTGTTTATACGCCTATTATTTGTAGGGTTTTTTCTTTTAATTCTAGCGACGGGGTTTTGGGGCGAACAAGATCCGTCAAAAAATTTCTCCATCGTTATGATTTGGATTATCGCATGGGTTGGTCTTGCTTTCGTTTGCGGTTTATTTGGAAATTTCTGGGCTCTTATAAACCCATGGAATACACTATTTAGTTACGTGGAGATTGGATATAAAAAAATATTCGGTAAGAGATTTTCAAAGCCTAAATCATATCCTATCGCCTTGGGATACTGGCCATCTTGTTTTTTCTTTTTTTGCTTTGCTTGGCTGGAGATTGGTTGGCCGGGTGCAAGTATACCGAGTTCGGCCGCAACAGCGCTATCAATATACACTGGGATTACATTTTTTGGGATGTTTGTTTTCGGCCGTAAAACATGGTTGAAATATGGTGAATGTTTTTCTCTCGTTTTTAACTTATTTGCACGATTTGCAATTACCGAAGGCAACCTCGAATCTGAAGAACCGGAGTGGCTCTTGCGACCGCCGGGCGTTGGTCTTCATCAGCGGAACAAAAGTCTTCCCAAATTAACCTTGATAATTTTTATACTATTGCTTTTATCAACAGTCACTTATGATGGCTTTAAAGAAACCGCCACTTTTGAAATTGTCGTAGCGCATTTAAGTGCCTATATACAATCGTTGGGAATTTTTGTTGACGAGGGTTTTATCCCATTATTCGTTGACGCAATTGGGCTTTTATGTTTTCCATTAATTTTCATCATCGTTTACTTTTTCTTTATTTGGTTGAGCGCCTTTATGGATGAAGAGACCCATAAAACCTTAGAATTAGCTGGAACATTTATTTTTTCCATTGTACCCATTGCTATCGCCTATCATCTTTCGCATTATATTTCCCTTATTGCGATTGAAGGGCAATCCGTTATCCGGCTCATATCCGATCCATTTGGGTTCGGCTGGAATCTATTCAATACGAGTGATTACAAAACAGATATTAGTATCGTGAATGCTAAGTTTGTCTGGTATTTCTCCGTTATATTGATTGTGATTGGACACATCGTTTCCGTGTATATTGCTCATCTTGAAGCAACTCGACTCTATTCCAGTAATCCTGAAGGAAAACAAGGACTGATAATCAGCCAAATACCAATGATTTTCTTGATGACCGGCTACACTATGCTCAGTCTATGGATTATAGCTCAACCAATCGTCGGGTGATAGATTGTAACTTTCTGCAGAATTTACTGGAAAGACGGGGCCTCGGATGCTATTCACCCCAACTGTTTATATAAAAAGACTGCTGTTCATTTTGTACAGTACGACAACGATTGGGAAGGAAAAAGCCATGTCTAAATCCATAATTGCCGTCGCAGATTCAGTTTTTCCAACCCTCGATCCTGCAAAAAGAGCTCTTTCAGACCAAATGGCTGAAGACTTCCGAATTTCAGCAGACACATCCGCCGATAGTATCCTCGCAGTTGCAACTGATGCGGATGCGCTTTTAGTAACTTATAGTCAAATCAATAAAGAGGTTATCGCGGGTTTAAAAAACTGCAAGGCTATTGGACGATTTGGAATCGGTACTGACAACATTGATATAACTGCCGCAACTGAAAAAGGTATCACGGTATGTTACGCGCCGGTTTATTGCTTAGATGAAGTTTCAGACCACGCCATCGCTTTATTGTTAGCATGCGTTCGTAAAATACCATTTGCCAACGCGCGAGCTGCTAGGGGACGTTGGGAAATGCCCGCGGTTGCGCCTATTGGCCGCATCAGAGGCAAAACTCTCGGTCTTATTGGCCTTGGGAATATCCCCCAGAAAATCGTAGTAAAAGCTCAGGCTTTTGGCATCGATGTTATAGCATCGGATCCGTATTGTCCTGATGAGGTGTTTTCTAGCCTCAATGTCGAAAAAGTAGAATTCGATGAATTGTTAAAACGTTCCGACTACATCTCTATCCATGCGCCATTAACACCTGAAACAGAAAACATGTTCAATATGGATGCATTCAAAAAGATGAAAAAAAATTCATACCTCATTAACACTGCACGCGGCCCATTGGTTGAAATTAATGATCTTGCAGCAGCCCTAGACGCAGGAGAAATTGCTGGTGCAGGTTTGGACGTACTTCCTCAAGAACCGCCTGCTGAAGATAACCCACTATTAGGACGTGACGATATCGTTCTTACCCCTCATACTGGCTTTTATTCCGAAGACTCTCTAGTAGACCTCCAAGTAACCGTAGCGACTGACGTTGCCACCATACTATCTGGCGGAAATCCAAAGTATCCCGTTAATACAAATTAAACCGAGCAAATACTATGAGAGCAATGGTGCTTACATCACCAAAAGAAATATCGGAGAAAAGTATTGATACACCGGAAGCTGGACCAGATGAGACCCTAATCCGGGTCACTAAAACTGGTATTTGTGGAACAGATTTGAAGATTTTTCAGGGTGGTATCCCCGTTGACTATCCGCGTATCTTGGGTCATGAAACGGTTGGAGACATAGTCTCAGGCGGCTCCTTAGACACTAACACTCGCGTCATAGTTGACCCGGCCTATTATTGTGGATCCTGCTACAACTGTCGTGATGGTCAGAGCCACCTCTGCCCAAATGGTGGTTTAATCGGTCGGGATGTTGAGGGTGGTTTTGCTGATTACATGCTAGCTCCAAGCACTAACGTGCACGCCTTACCAGAGAGTATAAAGCCAGAGATTGCGCCTTTGATTCAACCAATGACAACCTGTTTACATGCCCAACGCAAGGCAAAAATATTCCCGGGTGAAGCGGTGCTCGTTTATGGCCTTGGTGTTACCGGTCTACTCCATATTCAACTCGCTAAAGCTCATGGCGCCTATCCTATTATCGGGGTAACTCGGTCGAAATGGAAGCGTGAACTAGCAGAAGATCTCGGGGCGGACTTTACGTTCCCCCCAACAAAAAATCTCAAAAACCAAATCCTTCAAATTACGGGAGAGAAGGGTGGCATGGATCTCGTAATTGAATCTGTTGGTCGGTTATCGCTGTTAGCCGAAGCTATCGAACTGGTCCGGTTAGGAGGGCGTATTCTTCCGTTTGGCATATATACCGAGACTGATGGGGAGCTGCCCTTTTACAACCTCTATTTTAAAGAAATTCAGGTTATAAATGCGCGTGTTGCTAAACCAGAAGATTACCCTGCCAGCATTGATTTTGTGCAGCGTGGTGTTGTTGATTTAGAAGCTCTGGTAACTCATAGATTTAATTTAAACGAAATGGATAAGGCATTGGATATGTTAGACAGTGGCAATAGTAATTGCATAAAAATCATTTTCAGTCATAACGCGTGAAGAGAATGCTATAATATAAATCGGTCATCTAAATAATCGTTATGCTAATTATCTCCCCCAGCGAATCAATTGAAATAAAAATCAATCAATCCAAGCGTTGATGGTACAAGAACTAAATACTATTATTAATTTGAATAAAAATTAAGAAAGTACTCCATTATGGTATCCCCTATTGTTTCCACAGATTGGCTTTCCGAACACCTCCTTAGCCCAAACATAAAAGTAATCGAAGTTTCAGCAAAAAAGGGGGTGGATGCCGATTACACTGACAAGCATATTCCGGGAGCATTTAATTTTTGGTGGAAAGATCTGTGCTGGGATGACACAGACCGTCAATTCGTTACGCCCAAACAACTTGCCAATCGTCTTGGCGATTTGGGTATTAGCAACAAAGACAAAATCATACTATATGGCGACCCGGTGCAATATGGCACATATGCATTTTGGGCACTGACAATGGCTGGACACCCTAATTTAATGATACTCGATGGTGGACGAACAAAGTGGTTAAAAGACGAATTACCCACAACGAATGAATTACCCACAATCGAATCTGTTCAATATAAATTGCAATTACCAAATGAAGAGATGCGTGTTGGTCGAGACAATATTCGCGATAATCTTCATAGGAAAAATCGTGTTTTATTGGATGTCCGTAGCCCTGAAGAGTATTCTGGAGAACGTGTAATGGAATATGGCCAATTTGATCATGGTGCTGAGAGAGGTGGCCGCATTCCCGGTGCAAAGCATTTATTTTTCAAGGAATTAATTAATACAGATGATACCTTTAAATCCAAGAAAGAGTTGAATAATATTCTCAAACAAGTTCTTCCCAATGTGGAATCCTCAGATGAAATCGTAACTTATTGTCGGCTATCCCATAGAGCGACACTAGCGTGGACAGTAATGACATATATACTTGGTTATGAGGATGTCAAAATTTACGATGGTTCTTGGACGGAATGGGGTTCGATAGTCGGTTTTCCCGTAGAAAAATAACCTAGTTAGTAAGTCGAAATTGATGGTCGTCTATTATTCTGCTGCGGGTAAAACCTTTTGCTCCCGATTATTTTTTTCTTTTATAGCGCGGAGAACTTTTTCAGCAGTTGCCGGTAAAGAGGTTATCCTAACTCCAACCGCATCGAAAATAGCGTTACAAATAGCAGCTGCCGTCGGGACGGCCGTGGGCTCACCGACGCCTTTAGCACCAAATGGGCCCGTTGGATCGAAGTTCTCAACAATATCAACATCAATCTCGGGCATATCTAAACTGGTTGGCATAATATAATTAGTCAAATTCGGGTTGAGTTGCCTACCTTCATCATCAAACAACATTTCCTCTTGCAAAGCAAAGCCAATACCCATTGAGATGCCACCTTCAATTTGGCCTTCGACTAACATTGGATTTATCGCTGTTCCACAATCATGAGCTGCCGACATGTAAATAACATTCACTTCACCTGTCTCATCATCTACCTCTACTTCCGCACATTGAGTAGCATATACATAAGTAGAAAAAGGCTTCCCTTGGCCCGTTTTGGAATCCATTCCAACTGTTGGGGGATTATACGATGCACTGCCTATGGGAGGGCGACCCATCACAAATTGTGCCTGAAGAGCCACATCAGCAATGGGCAAGCAGCGCTGTGGAAAATATTGAACCTGAATTTTTCGATCAACCGCTTCAAGTTGATTTGGTTGCACATCCAACATAGGAGCGGCAACCTCATACAAAACTTTCTTAGCATTCTCAGCTGCGAGCTTAATAGCATTACCCGTTACGTATGTCGTTCGACTTGCTATAGCTCCCGTATCCATCGGCGTCGCATCTGTGTCGGCTGAAACAACGTGTATATCATCAGTCGAAATGCCTAATTCTTCTGCTGCTATTTGCGCCAATACAGTTAAAGATCCCTGCCCAGTCTCAACTGTTCCTGTTAACAAAGTTGCAGTGCCATCTTCATTAACCTTGACCGTTGCTGCACTCGGATTGGCAGCAACTGTAAAACCAATCGGGTACCACATACAGCCAACACCTTTACCACGGCGGATCATCTTTGCCACTCCTTCCAACCAAACCTCTCTGTTGCCATTTCAAGGGAGTCTCTGACTACAACGGATTCCAGTACTTGACCTGTCGGACTTGATGATCCCTCATTGAACGCATTCTTTAGGCGAAGTTCTAAGGGTTCTATCTCGAGTTCCGCAGCAATATCGTCCATATGTGACTCATACGCAAAACAGACTTGCGGTGCTCCAAATCCACGCATAGCTCCTGTTACCGTTTTTGTTGTATAGACAGCGTAGGCATCGACATGCAGATTTTCGATATTATATGGCCCCGCAGAGAGAATACTTGCTTTTCCAAGGGTTGTTTCGGTCCAAGAACAGTAAGCACCCCCATCACATATCAGGCGCACTTTACGCGCCAGAATCTTACCTTCCTTAGACACACCTGTTTTATATTCCATAATGAATGGATGGCGGGTTGTTGACGAAATAAATTCATCCTCACGTGAAAAAATACACTTAACAGGTCGTCCTGTCTTCTTTGACAAAAGCGCGACAACTGGCTCTGTAGTTATTTCGTTTTTCCCACCAAAATTACCACCGACTACCGTAGCAATAATTCGTATTCGGTTTATGGGCATATCAAGAGTCCGCGAGATATCAGCACGGCCTAAAGTTATGCGACCAAGGCTCGAATGCAATGTTACGCGACCATTGGCATCCCACTCTGCTATCGATGCATGTGGCTCCATCGGAACATGTTCTACCATTTGGGTCTTAAATGTTTTCTCAAAAATAAAATCCGAGTCAAGAAAGCCTTGCTCTACATCACCCTTCATAATTGTCTTTGTCGCATAAATATTACTTTCATTGTTATGAATTTTATACGCATCGTCCTTCATCGCCTCCAACGGGTCAAAGACCTTCGGAAGTTCTTCATAGACTATTATAATTTTTTCAAGTGCATCCAAGGCTTGCTGTTCAGTAACAGCCGCAACGGCAGCTACACCATCGCCTGCATGGCGAACGATGTCATCCGCAAGCAATGGCTGATCCTGTAGTGAGGGGCCAAAACTATTGACCGGGATCTCCGAGCCAATAAGCGTGGCCATAACACCAGGCATCTTTTCAGCTTCAGATACGTCAATATTTTTGATCTTTGCATGAGCAACGCCCGCACGCATTATTTTTGCATGAAGCATTCCAGGAAAAAACATGTCGTCGATATATTTTGTCTGACCCAGACCATGCATACGACCGTCTGGCCGGGTCGCTCTTTGGCCCACAGCTGGCGTTTGTAGGCGCGCCGGAGCAATATCAATTTCTTTAGGAAATAGTGTTCTTTCAGGAACAGCCGGTAAGCGTAAGTGATCGTCCAACTCTCGAAGATTTTCAAGCGTCTCTTTTTTCTCAGCTACTTTAACCTTTTCAACCATTGGTCTATTTCCTTCAATTTAGGCTACACGTGACTTGTTTGCCGGCACTTTCTTTCCGGTGATTTCTTCATATGCATCAATGACACCCTCTATGATCTTAGTATAACCTGTGCACCTACATAAATTTCCAGATAATGCATCTTTAATTTCTTGTCTAGTAAGGTCTTGACCCTGGTCGATCAAGGCCTTGGTCGACATTATCATTCCCGGCCCGCAAAATCCGCATTGGAGAGAAGCTACATCTTCAAAAGCCTTTTGAATAGGGTGATATTCTTCTAGAGTGGACAGTCCTTCGATTGTCAACACTCCCTTTCCCTCAACTTGTCCTGCTAGCATTAAACATGCATTTACCGCCAAACCATCAACTAAAACAGTACAGGCGCCGCAGTCGCCAACGTCACAACCTACTTTAGCACCAGTAAAGTTAAAATCCTCTCTAAGCAACTTAAGAAGTGTTGTTTCAGGTGGAACCGAGGTCGTTTTAGGCTCACCATTAATCGTAAGTGTTATATCAGTCATCATTTCCTCTTTAACGTTCTTGATTAGCAGCGGCTAGTGCTGCCTGAAGTGTGCGGCGAGTACCGACTTCGATCAAATCATTTCGGTATTCCTTTGATGCTCTAAAATCATCTATCGGTTTTGCTTCCTCAACAGCGATTCTTGCTGCTTCAAGAATTAAATTATCCGAAACCGGATAACCTTCAAGATGCTCCTCAGCCTTTATAGCACGCATAACCACAGGAGCGACAGCGCCGAGGGCAATGCGTACATCTTTAAATTTACCATTCTCAATCCGTAATGCGGAAGCTGCATTGACCAAAGCAAGAGCTTGCCCTTTTCGTAAACCGAATTTAATAAAGCTTGCCGGCTTACCGAGATTTTCTCGTGGTATAATTATTTCGTACAATAATTCGTCTGGATTTAGTGAGGTTTTGCGCGGAGCTACAAAAAAATCAATTAGATTAGATCGACGACTTCCCTTTTCCTTCAATACTGTTACTTCTGCATCCAGAGCCAGAAGTGTTGGGCCACTATCCATGGAAGGGACACAAGTAACGAGATTTCCACCAAGCGTTCCTAGATTGCGAGTTTGGACAGCGCCAACTGTGTGAGCCGCCTCAATCATGACCGGGACATATTCTTTGATCAATGCATTTTCCATTAATTCTGTGTGAGTTACACCGGCTCCTATACGTAATCCAGCATCAACCAGCCCAATACCTTTCAATTCTTTGAGGCGAGATATATCAATAATTACACCCGGCGATTGTGTAACGTGCTTCAGCTCAACGAGATAATCAGTACCACCCCCAAGGATGCGCACTTCCGGACTATATTGCGCCAAAGCCGAAATCGCTTCTTTAGTGCTCAATGGTTGAATAAAATCAAATGGCTTCATATTACACCTTTCCCAGATACTTGTGGTCAGAGATTTTTACTCAATGATGGCTTGATTGCCCAAAACAGAAAATAACCTTTTTTTTGATTTACTGATATGTTTAGTTATTAACCGGGTCACTTTGGAACGATCTCTCGCTTGCAACGCATCGATTATCTCACAATGCTCTGAAACAAATTCTTCTGAAGTCACCGCGCTTGGTACATGCGACACCCCAACAAAAGTCAATCGGTCAAATTGATCAATAATCTCAGCGGTTATTTTTGTCATTCGAGTATTACCTGAAAGCTCCGAGATTTGCCGATGAAAATTTCGGTTATACAAGACCCAGTTAGCTAAATCACTATTATCAACCGCGCGAAACTCGTCTAATGATGCCAAGCCTTGGTCACTTGCTTCGTCACACGCTCGGCGGATGCTAGCTTTTTCAAGCAATAATCGCATTTCATATAGATTATGTGCATCTGCAATAGATATTGGGCAGATCAGATAACCTTTTCGCGGCAATACTTCGATCAAACCTTGCTCCTGGAGTCGCAGCAATGCATCACGAATTGGCGACTTACTGACATTATAGCGATTAGCGAGATCGTTTTCAAAAACACGCGATCCTGGTGCCAACACACAAGTCAAGATGTCAGCCCGGATCTTTTCATAAACACCATCACGAATAAGAACAGAACCACTTTTTAACTTGTTTTTTTCGTCAATAAAACCTGTTGATTGATACAATATAATCATCTCTGAAATATCTGTAATGATATTTTTTATATGATTAGTATTTAAATGTCAATTATTACAACAATTAATATTGATATTGAAATATTAGACTTAACTTTTTTATTTTTTCTAAAATATCAATAAAATTATATTAATCCGATATTAGCTGCGAAAATCTCTGAAGCTAGCAGAATAAACAGTCACTGTGATGCAATAGGAGACTTTAAATCCAACGTCAACTTAAGCCCGTGTGATTGACTTAATCTTGGCACGACGATGGCCAGAACGCTGGGCTATTTCATTATCTTGATCCAAAATAGCATTCCGTGCCAAATCCTCTAACTTAGCACCAAAAGATTGGTCCAGAAGATCATTTGATACCTTGCGATTTGACGTAATTGAGCCATCTTCGTAACTCACGTTAAAAACCATAAACGCGGCGCTTTTTCTTTTTGATTTTTTGCGTACCATAATACCACCTCCAAACAAACGACTAGATCGCACGAACAGGCGCGGAGCCAATCCAACTGATCGCCCCCATCCTCAAGTCTACGTTATTGGAAAAGGTATAGCCCCTATCTCGGAAGGAGCAAATACCTGAATAAGCTAGTCGACGACAGAAATGTCTTCCGCAGAAGATTTACCATTCTGACCGGGCTTAAGCTCATACGAAACTTTTTGCCCATCATTAAGCGTGCTTAAGCCAGCCGCTTCAACCGCAGAGATATGTACAAAAGCATCAGCTCCACCATCCTCCGGTTCAATGAATCCGTAACCCTTGGCTGGGTTAAACCATTTAACAGTACCTGTAGCCATAATAATTTCCTCAAATATTCATATCAAAACGTGCCCTCATGTTATGAGAACACTAGTTGCTAACGTTGACATTAATCCAAAAATGCAAGCCTATTCGTATAGACAATACAGATTAAATGTAAAACGCACATGGAATGTAGTTAAAATCTAACAAAAGTCAATGTCTAGCTATATTTGTGTTATTAAGCAACTTAATAAACGCAAAAATTGCACACAACACTAATGATAAAAATTGTCATTTAAACTCAACTTCCATGCAGATCACAAAGTTAATTCTTTTAATAGGCGAAGTGCGCGGATAAAACTGACAAAGAGTCTAAATGAAAAGGAAAACAGAATATGCGTTTAGAAAACAAGAAAGCAATTGTTACCGGTGCTGGCGGTGGTATAGGTCGTGCCATCTGCATTGATTTTGCAAAGGAAGGAGCTGCGGTACTTTGTCTCGATATTAACGAAGAGACAGTAAACGAGACAGTAAAACAAGTTACCGATTTAGGGGGTAAAGCCATTGCAATGACGGCAGATGTTTCTGAAGAAAGTAAAGCCGAGGCAGCCGTGGAACTGGCTGTAAATGAGTTCAGCGGGCTCAACGTTCTTGTCAGTAATGCTATTACCGACATCCCTTACGTCCCATTAACAGAAATTAGCGCCGATGATTGGCGTCGCTTGATGGATGTTAATTTCAACAGCTCTTTTTTGTTCTGCAAGCACGCAATCCCGGAAATGGAGAAAGAGGGTGGTGGCAGCATAATACTTGTCGCATCACAATTAGGCCGGGTCGCACGACCAGGGCGCCCTTGGTATTGCGGAGCAAAAGGTGGACTGATCAATATGGCTCGTGCCATTGCACTTGACCATGCGAAGCAAGGTATTCGATGTAATGCACTTTCGCCAGGTCCAATCGAAACTAAACGTTATATTAGTAATTTTGATAGCGTTGAGCATGCACGTGAAAACAACTTTACCCTTTTTGAACGCTTAGGGAAACCACATGAAATTTCACCGGGCGCCGTATTTCTTGCAAGCGATGAATCTTCCTTCATGACAGGATCAGACCTTCTCATAGATGGTGG
>CAZXSC010000034.1:0-23909 GCA_964643045.1 uncultured Rhodospirillaceae bacterium | reverse complement strand
ACAAGTCAAAAGCCAGTGCCTATAGACAGGCATACGCTGAAGAAGAGCGGTGGCAAAAGATTGAGCCTGTGACAAGTTATGCTGATAAAATACGGGAGGTCTTACCTCAGTCGCTGGTTGTTCGTTGAAGGACAAGTCGCTCAATTAATAATTGGATCTATTCGATTGTTATTCTTGGTCACTGCATTGGTGAGAAAGGTGCTGGCAGTAAGATTTTGTTTTCTTGAGAAAAAAAACTCGAACTTCCACCTATTGGCGGCCATATTTCTTTTTTTGAAGCTTCATCGCGGATTGTTGCGCGTTGTTTTAGATCCTTGTAGGGCCAGATATGGATTATTTTGAGTGCTGTCCCAATATCTACACTAAAAACACCGCTCATTGGTGATAGCGCTGTTCGTTTCTCATATTTGGTTAGCCAACGGTCTTGTATCTGGTTGATGGTGCCGGGTTTACATATGTAGCTGCGCATTTCATAAAATGGCCCATAGTTTCCTGAATTTAGGTCGGGTGAAAATGCCCAGGGCTTCATTATTTCAACATGTTGGTGTAGGATGAAATCTTTGATCCTTGGTGGCCAGTCACCAGAGTCTGCAGCAGCTGTTCGAATTTCATCACGTTCATTTGTGTCTTGATATGGCCAAATATGGATTATTTGATTCAAAGGACCTATTTCCGTGTAGAAAAACGCAGCAAGTTTCGACAATTTTTTTCGCTTTTCATAAGCTTTACCGAAGCGCTTTATTACTTCTGGTACAGAGCCGGGAGTAAGGTCGTAGGTTCGAAATTCGTAAATCATTAATATTCCCTTTTGAGTGTATGTTTTTGTTCAACCTTTTTAATGGAAATGTACTATCTTCGTCATTTTTAGTTTAGATTCAGATTTATTATCAAAATCATTCATTATATCCATTGTTTTAGATATTAGACAATCCAGAATAATAAGTATTCGACGGAAATATATCGACCGATTAGCGCTGCTGCTATATTTAGACCGTACCCCCTAAATACTGGCTAATTTAAGCTGAACTCGTAAACAAATCTATTAGGCCGCTTTTGGATAGTTCCTTTGCGATATTGGTTTAATTTGGCGCCAAAATGCTGAAAATACTGATGGTTTTGCTAGACAACTTGAAAAGAAAGTGTATGAACTGTGCAACTTAAGTGGAACTCTTTGTTTTAAATACAGTTTTTTCAAGTGTTGCTAATATGAGATGTTTAGTTGCGAGTTGGATTGCCTTTGGGGCTATTTTGTTTTCGGTGAATACTAATGCTGGAACAAACGGTGGGAATTACAACATGGGACGGTTCTTAAATGAACGGCACCCATTTTCAAAGGTCAAGGTCATAAGGCCTATTAAACTTGGAGAATCAAATATTCGACCACTCCCTAACCCTCAATCATTTCTATCAACGACCGTTATGCCTACTACTTTAAAGAGATTTTTTTCTAGGTCAGCAAAGAGGTTTGGCGTGAATGCCAAGGTATCAGTAACTCGGTCAACTATATCAAATTCTCAGTCAAATTCATTTGTAGACCCGGTTGATTCCGGTTCTTATTATTCGATTGGCACATTTCGATTTATCCAAAATGCCCAGAATCTAAAAAAACGATACGAAACCTTGCAACCTTCAGTAGTTTTGTTTGAGAAGAATAACAATCGTTTTTACCGAGTTATTGTTGGGCCGATAGCCGGACAGAAAAAAAAGCAATTTAGGAAATCACTAGTTGGGTTAGGATTAAAAGGATTCTGGAAAATAAAAATTGATGGTTCTGAGAAGAAGGTTGTAAAACCCACCGAAAGTGAAAACGGATCGAAGTTAAAAGCTATAGCAAAAATTAATGGTGCAGATAGCGAAATTATCAAATATATCCCCGGCAACAATCGATCCGATTCTGGAGTTGGGCCAACACAAAAACTAGAGAAAAAAGCCGAAAAATTATATGCAAAATCGATATTACCTCAACCGTTAAATCTACCGAAAAAAAATAATTTTCTGTCCGAAATACGTGTTGGTACTTTGTGGCACGATGAGGGGCTGTTTAGTCGAAGGAAAGAGCGGGGGATAGATGGTAATCTAGAGATTTTATTTTCGGCACCCCACTACTTCCAGAAAATTTTGTCTCCGCGTCCTCATTTAGGTGCTTCAATAAATTCGGCGGGTGATACAAATCAGGTGTATATAGGCCTTACATGGGAAGGAAAACTCAACGAAGATGTTTTTACCAATTTCTCCTTTGGTGGAGGGTATCACGATGGTTATAAAGTAACTGATTTACTCGATCGAAAGTCACTTGGCTGTAGAATTTTATTTCGCGAATCAATAGATTTAGGATTTCGATTTGATACCACCCACTCAATCATGGCGCACCTTGATCATATTTCAAACGCGAAACTTTGCTCAACTAATGAGGGGTTGGAGTCAGTCGGTATTCGTTACGGTTATAATTTTTAGATTGTTACCAATTTTAGGAAAAGAATAAGCTAGTGTTATACCACGAGCAGCCATAAATACTAGTAATGCAAGCCAAAGGCCCTGAAACCCGAAAAGTTGTTTGAATATGAATATCGCAACAATAAATACTATGAGCGAAAAAATCATTCCGTTTCTCATTTCTGCAGACCGCGTAGCTCCAATAAAAATTCCATCTAACATGTATGGCCAAACAGCAATAATTGGGAGGCATATTACCCAAATTGTCATTTGATTTGCGATAATTCTGACGCTAGGAATGTCGGTAAGTAAATCAATAATCAGAGGAGAAAATACCCAATAAGCCCCGCTATATATAAATGAAATCACTACAGCCCAAACGGTAGTTATTGCCACATACGTTTTGAATTTCTTTCTGTCTTTGGCGCCTAATGCATCGCCAACTAATGTTTCAGCAGCATGAGCGAAACCATCGAGTCCAAAAGAAAGGAAGTGAATAAATTGCAGTAGCACGGCATTTGCAGCTAATACTATCTCACCAAACTTTGCTGTTTCAGCAGTAAAATAAGAAAAAGCAAATATTAAACAAAATGTTCGTATGAAAATATCAAAATTTATGGCCATCATGCGGCGCAATTTATCTATTTCAATTATTTTTGAAAAAATATTTTTGATATTTTGTTTGGCTATCTCTTTGTGATAAAAATATAGACCAAGCAGTAAAGCTGATGTCTCAGCTATTACCGTTGCCCAGGCCACTCCCTCGATACCCCAGTCCAAGCCAACCACAAAAAATAAGTCGAGAATAATATTAAGAATGTTCATCCAAATCTGAATAATAAGAGTAACTCGAGTATTCTGGATACCGATGAACCAGCCGATGAGGCAATAGTTAATAAGAACCGCTGGAGCGCTCCATATCCGTATTTTATAATAAATACGGACCAAGTCTTTAATTGTTTCGGTGGTATCGAAAAAAATCAACGCTACGTTTATGATGACGTTTTGTATAAGCCAAAGTATCAGACCAATCAAAAGAGCAATTATAGCAGCTCTCAAGAAATGCAAATTTCCCTCGTCTGTTTTTTTTGCTCCATGCGCTTGTGCGGTTAATCCACTGGTTCCCATGCGCAAAAAGCCAAATCCCCAATAAATAAATTGAATAATAGTTGAACCGATTGCAACTGACCCTAAATAATAAGCATGTGGTAAGTGGCCTATTACCGCAGTATCGACCGCTCCCAAAAGAGGTATAGAGAGATTAGCTAAAATTATTGGTGCAGCTATTCTTAATACAAAAAGATGGGCGCCCACCCATTCTTTGCCAAGAAGAAAAACCTTAAAGGGAATGAAAAACATATCATTTATTTTGAGAATTAGAGGTTATCAAAATAATTTGCCATTTTCTTAAGTTCAAGTTTGTCGGGAAGCCTCCCTTTGCCAGCGTGTAAGTTATCGGTCATATGCTCAAGATTCTTGGTTGCTGGTATCGCGCAAGTTGAACCTTTATGACCAATTATATATTTGAGAAAGAATTGCGCCCAAGTCTTACAGCCAAAACCTGAAGCCCATTCGGGGAATGGGCATCCTTTTATCCTATTAAAAAGGTAGTTTTGTTCAAAGGGTCTATTTATGAGGGTAGCGACTTTCAAATCGTAGCAAAGATCCAGAAAATATTTTTCAGCACCACGCCGCCCTATCGAATAGGGAAATTGGCAAAAATCAATATCTCTATATTTTTTTAAATAACCTCCAAGCTCATCAAGGTATTTTTCGCTATAATGCGTAATACCAATATATTTGATTTTTCCTGCAGCTTTCCATTCTCGTAGTGTTTCGATGTGCGTATCAGCATCAACAAGATTATGGATCTGCATAAGATCAATTTGTTTATATCCCATATTTTCTAGTGAAGAATTCATTTCTTCGAGGCCACGTTTTTTGCCAGTAGTCCAAACTTTGGTGGCAATAAAAAATTCTTCACGTTCAAGTATATTTTTTAATAACGCGCCAATTACTGATTCCGACTTACCATACATAGGTGATGAGTCGATTAGAGTCCCTCCAGAATTCAAAAAATGACGCAAGACCTCCTGCAAGTTGCTTTTCACTGAGGAGTTTAATAATACATCGAACGCTCTATAGGTCCCAAGACCGATAACTGGGAGGAGTTCGCCCGAAGACGGAATGGGTTTTGTTCTCATAAAAATTTACTCCGTGATCAAAAACCTATATCAATTTATTTTGTACAATGGCCTGAGCAGAAAAAAAATGAAATTTTACGAATTTGTTTTAATTTAAACTGAAATTGATATTATCTTTTGTAAATTACGTGAAGGGGTGAAAGCGGGTGGGGCTTTGGGTTAATCGTATTCAGCGAGGTTTTAATCGCTCTCCAACAGAATTAAAATGGCGAGTTTTCCATGAATTAAAGGCGTTTTTCGATCGTTTCAAGAATTCTCCGATTTCTGCTTTAGATGAGTTCGAATTTGTTAAATTATTTGGGGCGCGCCAGGTTGAGGAACTGTGGAAGCAATTATCGAGCCGGACCTTTGTAGCTGTTACAACCACTGCTGCACCTAAGGAATTAGAATGGACCTCAAGAGGCGATTTTGAACGGATTATCAACCTAGCGGATAAGGCACTATCGCTTGAAGTTAATCTTTTAGGGTCTGGAGCTACTAAATTGAGCCGACCGATAAACTGGGATTTAGATTTTAAGGTTAATTTAGGTTGGCCAAAGAAATTCTTTCGCGATATCGATATCTTAGACTTGGATCGTCCGAGCGACGTTAAAGTGCCATGGGAACTATCTCGGCTACAATGGCTGGTCCCTGTGGGCCAAGCATATATGCTTACTAGTGAAGCCAAGTATGCTGAATTTGTTCGTGGTGTGTTGACGGACTGGATTGAATCTAATCCCTATGGTCGAGGTGTAAACTGGGCCATAGCCATGGAGCCAGCTATGCGTGTTTTCATCTGGACCTGGCTTTTCCATGTATTTAAGGCCTCGGATTCTTGGTCAAGTAAAAAATTTAGAGCCTTATTCCTTCGTGGCTTATATGAACATGGTGTTTTTATTAAACGATATTTTGAAGAATTTGGAATTAATGGAAATCACTGTACAGCAGATGCGGGGGCATTAGTTTTTTTGGGATTATTTTTCGGGGGCGGAGGCAAAACAAGAGAGTGGCAAGCGTTCGGTTGGAAAAAATTGTCCGAAGAAATACAATGGCAGGTTCTCAATGATGGTGTTGATTTTGAGGGTTCTATTTCTTATCACCGTTTTGCGACAGAATTATTTTTTTGGCCTGCACGATTTCGAAAGTCTTTAGGTAAAGAAATTCCAAAAGCATACGTAGAACGGCTCATGGGCATGGCCGAATTTATCCAATGCTACACGAAACCTGATAGTTTGGCGCCACTTTTGGGAGATGCTGATGATGGCAGGGTTTTTCCTTTTGGTGGACAAAATATAAATGATCATTCCTATCTTCCTGATTTAATCAGATTTGAATGGGGAATTGGCAATTTTGGTATAGCGAGCCCAAAAGCAAAATCAGAATTCTTTTGGACGTTTGGCGCACAAGATAATTTTATTGAACCTGCCGGGCTAACCCATTCAAGATGCTTTAAAGAATCTGGGTATTATATAATGGCTACCGAATGTGATCATATATTCATTGATTGCGGGCCCGTCGGTTTTGCAGGCAAAGGTGGTCACGGTCACAACGACTGCCTTTCTTTTGAAGTATATTTGGATCATCAGCCTTTAATGACTGATGGTGGTAGTTATGTTTACTCAGCTTCGCCCAAAGAGCGAAATAAATTTAGGAGTACGGCTTTTCATAATACACCGAGTATCGATGGATACGAACAAAATAATTTTATTTCAGATACAGAATTATTTGGTCTCTGCAATGATTCAATTCCAAGTGTTCGCCTTTGGGAAACAAGTGATAGCGTCGACGTTTTTGTAGGGTCGCATTCAGGTTTTCAAAAAATTAAAAATCCTGTTACACCAGTTCGAAAAATTATATTAGATAAATTAAATCACCGTCTCATTTGCAGGGATGGGTTTCAGGGTATTGGTGACCATTCAATTATGACGCCCTTTCGTTTTTCCCCAAATTGCAAGGTTGAAGAAACAAAATCCAATACGTGGTCAATCAAATCTAATGGCAAGGAGTACCGACTTATTGCTGGGGGCAGCAGCAAGTGGCAAACTAACTTAATTCAATCTTCAATTTCACCAAGCTATGGAGTGGTCGTTGAGTGCCCTGTCCTTGAGTTTTTTCACCATGGCCCATTGGAGGTATTGGCTATAGGAATTTATCCCGTTCGTTATTCCCCCTCTAACCCTTTGAATTGGTTGGGAGAATATGTTTAGCGTAAACCAGCAAGATTCTAATATTAAAAGAGAATTTAATTAACATTCTTTGGATAGCATAACAGTATGTCATTTATATTAATTAAAAAAAACTTTACGATGTTCTGTTTGCAGTTTGTATTTTTGATAAAATTAGAAAGAATATTTTTTGACCAAATATCAAGTTGATGGGGCCAGACTATTTTGGATTTAATGATTAAATTTTTAAATTGACCTTCCGATGTTACGCGCACAAAAACATTTGTTTTTCTTGGTCCCCATGACCATCCATCTTGTAGTTTATATTTTTGTAGTTTGCCCCCTCGTTTGTTGTGCATACTGTAGTAATTAGCCATCACTCTTGCGAAACCTGTGTTGCCCTGTGAAATAAATAATACCCTTGGAGTTGATAAGTCATGATTTTTAATTAAAGCATTTAGCGTTTTGGCTTGCGCACGAAACGATTTTAGCCGAGAAGCCCGTAAAGGGTCATTTGTTGTTGACCCGTAAAGTCTATGCCCCATGTCATGATAAATGTTATTTACACTATAGACCTGAAAAGTGCCCAAAATTACTGTCGAGATGAATAGAAAAGGAACAAGATATTTTTCCCTCATAATTACCCTTAACCAAGTAATATCGTTTGATTTCATCTTCGAGAACATATTGATGGCGAGCAGAGCAGGGCCGATATAATGAATGATTCTAATAGGTAATCGCACATATCTTTGAAAAGATGACAAGTTTGGCCAAGAGTGTATCATATCGGCATTTGACATATTAAATAAATAAAGGGGCCATAATGTCATCCAACTGACTATGAAAAATACAGGGACAGCTAAGAGTAAAATGCGCTGCCTTGGATACCAAAGTACGCTAACAAAACCAAAAATTCCAACTATAGTCAGAAAAGGTTTGTAGGAACTTAAGTATTCTATAGATGCAATTTTAATTTGGTTTGAAAGAGTATAAAATTCATCCTGAGAGAATATTCCTAGTAATTTTGGAAGTTCAACGCTAGGGCTTTCACTGTGTGAGTGCAGCGACCAGATGCTAATGATAATTAACGGTGGAGCGAATACGTAGATTATTAATCTGAAGAGGGTAAATCTGGTTACCCGGAAATTTAGATTAAAATATTCTCTCTTCCAATACAACAAACAAATCAACCCAGCTGGTATTACGAGTATCAAAGTAGGTGTTTTTAATACGACCCCGCTCGCAAGAACAGTTCCGATGCAGATAAAGATTTTGTTTGGAGAATCTCTTTGGTACAGGGCCATTAAGGTTAGGATGAATAAGCCAATGGTCCAATATAAGACGGGTCGTTCAATGAGTAGAGAGGGGGGAAGTAATTTCCACGAACATTCGGCTGTTATTAAAAGGAGTATTATAAGCCAAGATAACAAAAACGAAATTTTTTTAGGTGCCTCTGCCTCTTTTTCTATTATCAGTCGAAGAACATCGAACGTTAATGCTAATACGGCAATGTGGAATAACGTTAATAAAGCAATACCTCTAAATTCGTCGTATAACGAGAACGGCACTTGAGAAAATGCGATGGTGATTGGCCAGCCTTTAGGGTATTGAGGGGTTCCAATGTAGAACATATCTTTGTGCCAGTATGCATCAGTAACAAAACTTTGTTTGGCCCAACTTCCCCAAGAAGAAAATTCATCCCAGTTCCAAAGAAGATAAGATGAATAATCAGTGAACAAACCGATTAACAAAATAGATATTGGCAAAAGAATGCCGGGGTGAAAAAATAAGTATAAAGAATACCCATTTAAACGGTGTGAATAAAAAATCAGCAATCGAAATAAATTGACAATGGATATTCCTATTATCAACACGCCAGACCAAAAAACGGGAAATCCAACGAATGCTGTAAGAACAAACAATATTAGTGGGAGTAAAACCGAACCGTTAAATAAAATAAATCCGAAGCTAAAATTTACCTTTGGAAATAAATTTCCCAATCCAACTATAACTAAAAAGCCAATAAGAAGCCCTTCAATCATATCTATTAATCCTTTGTGGGTTGCGACGATCTAAGTGCTATGATTGATTAATCTGTGTTCATTTAATAACAAAATGGCGTAAACATAGATGAACGCGAGAAAATATGCTACTGAAAGCCCAGCCCCAAGCGCAATATCGGCACTGAGCCAACCCCCATAACCAATTAAGGTCGGTATGAGAAGCCCGGAAAGCTGAACTATGCGGCTAGAGAACATTGTAATAGATTGGCGTGTTACCATACAATAAATTTTCAACGTTTCAAATAATGTCCAAAAACATACCATACCAGACATGGCAACTAGGATAACGGCTACTCTTGCCCAACTCTCACCAAACAACCAGATAACGATGGGGTCGGCAAATAGAGCTGTGAAAATTCCAGCTGTTAAAAGAGGTAGGAAAATGAACTTCAAAACTTTATCACGTCCAGTTTTTCGAGTTGTAGGGTCTTCTATTCGGCCAAACCAATTAAGTATAATACGGTGAATAATTGGTGATAAAAATTGGTTGGGAACAGCGGCCAGACGTTGAGCTTGAAAAAAGAACCCGGCAGCCGCTTCGCCCCCAAGAAAACCAGCAATCAGAATCGTAAGGCGATGGAAATTCCCTTCCATCACTCCATCCAGCCAGACACCGCGAGTATTTCTGTAAAGAAAAAGCCATTCCGACACTGTCAGCAGTCTTAAGTTAAACAACGACAAGCCACCAACACGCCATAATCCAATAAGGTTAATAAATGAATTTACAATTTCGCGAATAAACAAGATAACCCAACCTAATCCTCCAAATACCAGCGCCAAGGCTATCAGATGCCCACCAGCTGAGGCTCCTGTTTCCACAATAGCCAATTGGCGGTAGTGCATGTTGCGTTCAAAGAACGCTTTGTTGAGATCTGTCCAATGGCGGAGCCCAACAGCACCGACGAGCGCGAACTCCCAAAATCCATGGTTGCCGCTAATGATTAACCAAAGGGAGATGATGGCGGTTGCTACCAGAGTTTCAAGTGTCATTGCCGAAAAAAGGGTTTCCTTGATTTTATCGTTATAGTCGGATTCCGGAAGGCTGATAAGTAGAATATTGATGCGTGGTGAAAATACCGAGTAAAAAATATAAACGCCTGCCAGGATAATGGCAAAACGGCCAAAATCGGTAGGAGAAATAAAGCGCACTAATACTAGGTTTACGCCAAAAGCTAAAAGTGCTTGAGTGATTTGTCCTGATACTAAAACAGCACCATCGATTGTTAATTTCCTGTAATCAAAGGTTTTCATGAGATGTTGGCCATATCCAAAAAGTGCTTTTTTTTCTCAAATGGTACACAAAATACGTTTCCACTAAAACTTTCATAGGCAAATTCATTTGCGGGAATAAGGGTCCTATGTATCACGAGCCCTAACGTTCGGCAGCAGAAATGAAATTCATAATTGCTAGGAAATGATTTAACAAAATTAGAAAAATCGCCGAATAATTCTTTTCCTATTTCGCTTAACTCGACCATCATGATCGGTCGCCATCGGTCAAGATGTTGAATCATGCCTTGGATGGCATATTTCTCAAATCCTTCAATATCTATCTTTACTAAATCAATTTTGCTAATGCCGGCGTCGACAAACATATCGTCACCCCGGATAATCATAACTTTTACACTACCCGAATTGAGTCTATGCTTAATAGGCAATAGTAATGAGGATTCGCCACTTTCTGGTCCTAAATAAAGAGGTAAATTACCTTCAGTTGAGCCAAGTCCGCATTTATGGAGAGAAATATTCTGTATTTTATTAATAAAGATTTTTTCGTCTATTAATGGCCATAAAGAAGGATTGGGTTCAAAAGCGTGTATTTGATCCGCGTGAGGCGCCATGAAGAGCGCATGATGGCCGACATTAGCTCCTACGTCTAAAAATATAGCACCTTCGATATGAGAGGCAAGCTTAGCGAAAAGAGTTAATTCGAACGTCTCGTAACTAGAGTAAAACAACACATTCCAATCGATAAAACTATCAGCATAGGCTGGATAGATAAAATTATTGAAAGGAATTTGGAAGGCTATATGGTCTTGTTTGTCGGGATGAAATAGGGTGCGTAACAATCGTTCCCAACCTCGTAGTCTAATTCTTTTTCCAACCTGACGAAGGGCTATTGCAAGTGGGAATGTCGAATTATTAATCTGCATTAATAAAATTTCGTTGTTTGAGCGGTATTTTCTTTAGAGGAAAATCGCAGCATAAGAATACTCCCTTCATCCTAGCATAATATACTGGCGTGTTATGTCTAAAGTATAAAATATTGAAATAGAACACAGAAAGAGTTTGTTCCATAATTTTGGTTTGTAACAAAATAGGCTGCGTTCTCATAAATTCACATATTGATCGCTTGCTCAAAAGAATCCAACAAGCGATCAATATGTGATTCCCACATGAAATGTTTGTTAACATATTCTCTTCCATTGTTGGTGTTGGATTTGCGTAGGGTATTTTCTTTGTCCAGTCGTTTTATTTTCCGCACTAGATCTGAGGGATGCTGGGGTGAGAAATAAAGAGCCGAATTCTTGCATACTTCTCTATGGATGGGTGTATCCGATGCTACTATGGGGATGCCGATTCCCATCGCTTCCACTAAGGGGTGGCCAAACGTTTCTGACAACGATGGAAATACAAACAAATCATGGGATTTATATATGTCTGGAAGACTTTTATAGACTTGAGTACCAATCAAATTAATTTGTCCACGCTCAACACCTTTCTTTAAAAGAATATAATCTTTCTCACCGCCTACCGTCTTGTCGATTTGTTCGAGATCCATTGTAAATGTAGCTTTGCACGGAATGCCTTGTGTATTCAAATCGGCGACTGATTCTGCTAGCAAGCCTGGCTGTTTGTGCGGATAATAGGCCGAAATATAAAGTATTTTTAACACACCTCCTTCTCGCCACTGCCGCGTATGAGCAATTTGGTCGTAAAACATGGGTATTGTTCCGTATTGATTCACATATATACGGTCAGCTAGATCTTCTGCCCAGTAAAGTAATAGATTTTTCATAGTTTCAGATGGGGTCAAAATAATTTTTGAGGCTCTTGCAGAAGCTATGATTAAATTACGTCGAGCTAATCTACTAAAGATTGCAGAAGTTTTAAGATTTGGAGCTATATTGGTTAGATAATATGGATCGAAAAGGCCACCTTCGCGCACAAGTAAAATTTGCGGAGTGGATGTAGCTAACAAGCCAAAATTAGCCGAAGAAAACA
The DNA here is from genome assembly GCA_964643045.1 of uncultured Rhodospirillaceae bacterium. Taxonomy (GTDB): domain Bacteria; phylum Pseudomonadota; class Alphaproteobacteria; order Rhodospirillales; family UBA2165; genus TMED23. The sequence goes on along the minus strand of CAZXSC010000034.1, from coordinate 11,840 downwards.
GAATATCTGGTTTGTGCGCAGAAACAACATGCCTCCAGATAGTCTGCTCCCAGATTGTGCGTTGAATTGGTGACATAGCATCAGCTGGGAATTTGATAGCTTGAATATCTGGGCTAATGCTGAATTTCCTGGAAACAGCGAAGGTTGCATCGACATTACGTTCCGCTAAAGATCGCGCTAAGTTATTCGTATAAGTAACTATACCACCTGTTCTGGCGGAAATTGCATTGATCAGAATCTTCATGAACTCATATCCGGATTCATCGATAGAAGGGCATTAATTATACGGCTTATATTTGATTCGTGAGTCAAGCCAAGTTCTAGTGTTCTTTTTCGCGCCGCCCGGCCAATATCGGTCCGTTTCTTGTCACGTTTCATCCACGACGAGCATAATGTAGAGAGTTCCTCATCGGTTGAAAAATAAATGGCCTCCCTTTCATCTCGATATAGATTAACAATTTCGTTATTACGCTCGTGTAGCATAAAACCCGCGCATGCGGGGATTTCAACGGACCTGCAGGTTTGTAAATCGCGGTTTGACTTCCGCAGAAAACACAAATTTATCGTGCTAGCAGCAACTACCTTAGAAAAGTTATCATTGTAAACGGGTTGATTTTCGATTTTTAGGTTGGGGTGTCGCCCTATCCAATCAGACCAGCCATTTCCCCAGATGCGCACCTTCATCCCCCGTTTGGCTATATATAATAAGCTTTGGGCTCGAGGTTCTTCAAATGATCCTATGAAACTTATAGGCGCGCCAAACTGAATCTGCTCTTTTTCGCTAATTTTTACTGGACGATGTAGTGTTGGGTCACAACTGTTGTTTACAAAAAATACGTTTTTTGCTCCTAACGCCGGTAACTCTTCCGGAAGGGCGTTGAAAGATTTTGTTGTTACCCAAAGGTCAAACAGGGGAATTGTTCCGTCGACTTGCCGTGTCCGCAGTCTGGGATTCATCATATCGTCTTCGCTGTACCAAATTAGGGATATATTTCTTCTACTCTCTTTCACTTGTCGCAGACTAGAAGGTTTGATCATATCCGCAGCATCAAGCCATAAAACATTAGTGCCATTCTCGATTTCCCGGAGGATCGCTTGATTCGCTTTCGCTGGGTCCCCAGGAAAACGTAATCTGTATCGAACCCTTTTAAGAATTGAGGGGGGGGTCTCATAATTCGCACCCTCCGGTGCCGTTGGGATGCATGATACCTCATAGCCGAGAGACCTCATGGCTGCTGCCCTCTGAGCGGTTCTTGCTTCGCTAAAAGTTTGCCCGACCAGCGTGATTCGCAATGGAGCTTTGGATTTATAGTCGGTTATCATATTTTTGTCTCACATAATTTGCTGCTTTTTTGAGTCCTTCGACATCTTTTTCAAATCCCCATTCTTTAATGCAAGAACTGGCTGCCAAGCCCATTTCTTTGGAGTTTTGAATACAATGAACCAGACTGTCCGCAAGTGCGCCAATATTTCCAGATGGGAATACTTTTCCACATTCATCAACTAGTAAATCAGTTGCACAACCTACTTGATCACTAACTATAACAGCAGTTCCACATGCCATCGCTTCATTAACTGCCAGACCCCAAGGCTCGCGTTCTGAGGGAAGAACGAAAACATCAGCCATGCTGTATATTAAAGGTAATTCACTTTGGTTCTTGAAACCTAAGAAAATAGCGTCTGGTGCCAGCGTTCGAAGCTTTTCCTCCATTTCCCCACTCCCGACAAAAACAAGCGCTGGTTTACCATTGTGCCAGTGGTCCACACTATTTATGGCATGAACAAGCACATCAGGATTTTTGCGAGCTAAGAATTTTCCGGCAAAAAGAATCATCTTTTGGCTAGGAGCGATACCCAATTCTGCTCTATACTTCTTTAATTGGGGATGGGCCGCTCTGGCCGCAAAGAAATCATTGTCAATGGCGTAGGGCATGAAAAAAATTTTGCTACTTTGTACACCACGTTGTAAATAATAGTTTGTATTTTCAGTACCGATTGCTAAAAATGCTTGGCAATGGCGTAATATCCAAGAAATATAAAGCCGCTTGAGCCAACCTTTTGGTCCGATCCCATCGGGCATCGCTAGGTCACAGTTTTCCCCTCTCATCAACACAGGGGTATTCAATTGGCGAGCAATAATAAGGGCCCTGAGCATAGCAGGGCTGCCCCATCCATGCAGCCAGAGGACGTCAGATTTGCATATTTCCGCACGCAGACTAGTATCAGATAAGGATGCATTCTCATAACCATCTGTTAGTGGTATATCCCATTTAATCTGGCGTTTAAATTCTGAATCATAATAACTGTTTTTTGGAAATTTATTTTCAAAAACAACACGCAGGTTGATACCCGCTTCATTGGCAATTCGACGCAGGAGAGGGGCCTGGTATTGAATGGGATGAGAGACGAGGTATGTAAGCTTAATAGTTACGGTTGGTCCCCCCAAATTTGATGCCAAGAATGGGCAAAAGATTGCTCGAACCGTTCTTGGTTATAATTTTTTTCAACGAATTGTCTAGCATTCCGACCGAGTTCATTGCGTTTTTTCCTATTGTCCGTGATGGCACAAATTGCGGAGGCCATATTATCTGGATCGAAGGAAACGATGGTACCGGTTTTTCCGTCTATAACATAATCTTCCGGTCCCCCGCACTGTGTCGACACGATCGGTATTGCGGAGGCCATGGCTTGAAGGCCAGCTATATTTAAGCCTTCTTGGGTAGAGGGAATAACGAAAATATCGATCTCGTGGTAATAACTAGGCAAATCAGTTCCAGTTAGCCACCCTTTCCAGAAAATGTGCTCTGAGATTCCAAGTTCATATGCAAGGTATTCTAGTGACTTTTGGGGACTGCCAGTCAGGATTAACTTAAAACTTTTGTTTTTTTTAAGTAAAATTTTTAAAGTATGGAACAAGAGGGCGAGGTTTTTTCTTGGGTCCTCCGGCCTTCCCGCAAATCCAATTACACCGGGTTTTGGGGCGGTGAACGGTGGCTTAAATTTTTCTAAGTCTACTGGGATAGGGACTTTCGAGATTTGTTCAGTTTTGCAACCAATATCCGTTAAAGATCTAAGGGTGTAAGAACTGACAGCCATAAGCTGGGCTTTCCCATTCAGGATTTTTTGTTCCATATAAAACTGGATTGGTGAAATGATAAATTGGTCTAGTATTCTTCGAGGTAATGGCATCGAATGTCGGCGTGCTATTCGATCCTCAATCATAGTACTAGCACACCAAACAAGATGTGGAATGCCAAGAGATGTTATCGCATATGAAGTGAGGATGGTCCCTCCGACGACAATGTGTCGTTGGTGCTCATTAATTAGCTTACGCCAGTAATCAGACATTTGGTAATAGGTAAACTCAAATTCGGGAAGCCAACATCCTACTGAGATACAAGGGAAGTCTTCAAAACAAACTCCACTACGAGTTTTAGGTTTCTTTCCTTTAAGTAGCTGCCATAAAGTAACAACCAATTCAGGATAATCTGTATACGTGGCGTAATGTGAGACGGTAACACGATGGCCAAGTTTTCTAAGGTGTCGAACTAATAATTTAGTCTTATCAGGCACTCCACCTGTCAACGGTGGGAGGGTGATTACTAAAATTGACTTGCTCATAAGGTGCGGTTTTCTCGATCATGCCTTGGCTCTGCGGCTTCGTTTAGAACTTTATACGTCTGCTCTGCTGTCTTGAGCCACGAAAATTTTTGCGCACGCTTCAAAGCCATTTTGCTAAGTGTTTCACTTAGTTCGTCGTTTTCTAAGAGGTTTTCGATTGCAGTGGCCATATCCTCTTTATCCCTAGGATTGAAAAGTAATCCGCTATTTCCAATAATTTCAGGCATTGCTGCTGTTTTTGAACAAGCGATAGTAGCTCCGGCGGCCATCGCCTCAAGGAGTGGATTGCCAAATGTCTCGACAATAGATGGAAAGACAAAGACCCTACAATTGTGATAAAACTCCTTAAGACTTTCTGATTTAACGTACCCTTTGAAATCAATATTTTCCTTAATATTCAATTTTTCAGCTAGCTTATATAGGCTTTTTGCATAAGAAATATCAACTTCGCGGCCGATAATTATTAGTTTGAGTCCAGGCCTTTGTCTAACCAGTAATTCAAAAGCATGTAGAAGGGTGTGGTAGTTTTTCTGAATATAAATATCCGATACAGCTAGAAGATAGGATCTATTTTTAATACTGGCCAATTCAAAGGATTTGTTTTGGGCTACGCCGTGGTGAATAATTGTACACTTCTCGTCCATTGTTTTAGTTAAACCAAAGGTGAGCAGTTTATTAGCATAGTCGGAGACTGCTATTGCCTTTTTGGCTGATAGTAATGAGCATATGGTTCCGAAGGTTAATGCTAACCAATATAGAATTGGTCTAAATCTATATGTTAATCTCATAACTGTAACAGCGTTCCTGAGTAAGATAACATGGTTTTTTGCAAGAACAGGCCCGTAGTTGGCCGGGGAAAACACGACATCGGACCCCATCGCCCAGGCTTTTATGGGTATGGCAATTTGTTCCCATATCAAAGTACGAAAAAATGTTGGCTGAAAAGAAAAAAGACTGACTTTTATATTTTCACTTAACGGATAAAATAATTCAAATTGATCCTTGTGAAGAAAGAGGTGAACATCAATTTCTGGCTTCTTAGCAAGCATCGGAAGCATATTACGTAAATACGTTACACCACCGCCAGTTTTGGCATGAATAGCGTTAATGACGACGCACAGCTTACCCTGCGAATAGGAAGGCGAGGGTTCTTCATCAGGCATGATAATGTTGTCCATCACATTCTTCTTGCGAACTCTGCAACAGTGCGGAGCCATTGAAATCAGCCACACTGTTTTTTCAAGAGCTCAGACCCGCGGTAGCGATGTATAGAACACCATCACAACCGAAGCAATCTATCTCTAGTGGTTATATGCGTCAAGTGGATAGGATTGGGTATTGGACCAATTCGCAAAGCTTAAATCGTATTTGGAAATTAAGAATTTAAACATCCTTCAAGCTAGAGAGCTTTCGTTCAGAAAGGCTGCTGACGTAAATTATAGGCAGCATGACCAGGAAAAACTTGCTAGCATTGGCAATGTACATTGCAAAATCTTGGTCGAAATCAATCAACCAAGGTAACAGCGCAGCAATGGATGCAGAGGACAGGTTATGGGGATTGCGACTTAATGTTGCAATCCCTCCTAGAGCGATTATGAGTATTGCCCCATGCAAGAGTACACCTAACCGACCTCCATGAATGATTGATTGTCCAAGCAAAGTTATTGAACCACTATGGCCAGTATACCTAGGGGCTGTGGTCTCGCAATAGCTGTATGCATATTCGCGTCCAAGAGATAAACTAGGTTTTTCAGGCCATATAGCACGAGGAACGAGGCCCTTTAACCAGAATAATTGCTTGGACAATAAGAAAGGCTGATCCCAATGGTTTTGTATCACATTTTTGAAGCAATTGATAGAACCCGTTTGCCGCCAGATCAACTTCTGTATTAGAACTTTTTGAAGTATTTCGGTATTAAATAGATATTTCTTAATTTGAAGAGGCGAATTTATTAGGCTGCGTTGGTCAACGTGAAAATGGCCTGAAGCATCTGATTCAAAGTTCCTACCCCAGTGATCGTAGATAGAAGTATCCCAGTGAGCGTGGTAGTTAGGAGAAAATTTTGAAGTTTTGAATACCCACAAAAGCTGAATTCCCCCAATACCAATTATTATTAATATCATTGTAGTAATAATAATCCTTTTTATTGATATATCCGATAACCGCAGCCAATAAAGTGAAGCTGCTAGACCGATAAAGATCGGAATTTTTCCTTCATGAATCGCGAACATCCCAGAAAGTGAAATAATAATTAAAATGATTAGTAAGGCGCAGGATTTTTTACTTTTTCCCCTCCACTGACGGATAAGGTAAATGAGCATAAATGATTGCAATGGTGGCGATAAAGAACGGAATGTTTTATATGCGAATGTTGTCTGAATTTCATCGAGATTAAAATCAAACGGTTTATTATACCATTCAAGTTGTGAATAGAAATATATAAGATTTGCGGCCGTTAAAATGAGTATTGATAAACTAAAAATCGTAGGTAAATAAGAGATCCGTTTTACCTGCTTAGATTGTTCATTACTAGGAGTGATCTTGATAAAGAAAATAGCAACAGCATGGGCTATAAGGAGGATCATCGAAAAGGAGGCAATATACCGCTCGGCATCACTTCCTACTGCTTTCAGACTCTTCAGCAGAGTCACATTTGTACTAATATTTTTTGGAATTTCTGGTAGATAAATATACATCCCCTGTAAAAAGCAAAAGAAAAATATAACAATAAATGAAAGCAGGAATGGGGGGGATGTAAAAAAAAGCCGCTGCCCAATTTTCACTTCAAACCAAAATTGGGCCGCCAGAACAATAATCGCGATATATCTAGCTATTTCAATCGGGATCCAATGAAATAGAAAGCTCGCTGCCACTAATCCAGCAAAAGCAATAATAATTGATTGGTGCCAGATGAACCGTTTCTTTTGATAATTTATGTTGATTTGCATGAAATAACTTGTCTTAAAATTAAACCTACTAGCTAATTAGTATAGATTAACAACGTCAGGCAAACGTTTTCTAGATTTGCCGGTTCTTCTCGCTTGTGTAAAAATTTATCACCAAATTAGGATCGTTTTTTTTCGCTTGCTAAAATAGAAACTAATGTCCATCCAGAGAATTAAGTTGTATCCACTAGTTTTCTAACGAAAGCCGGCGGGACGCCACTGGTAAGCAGTTTTCTATACAAATGTGGTATAATTAAATATGAAATGGTTCACTTCCCAGGCTGGTTGTCTTGGCTTTCTGCGTATTTTTATCAAAATTCTAATCCGATTTCAAATCTAAGCTGTTTGTCTCCAATTGGATCTTACTTCTTTGATAATGCGCAAAAGTACCAAAACAGGTACGCGAATGCTTTGTTGCGTTTGAATAACTTTAATTCTTTAGCTATTCGCTAGGGTCATTTGGCTCGCAAACAATTATTTGAACTCTTGGCAAACGTGTTTGATTTAACTTAGAATGATCGAGCCGATCGAGAGGGATATATTGAAATAAAACGGCATCGCAGAGGTGGTTGCGCTGATGGTAATTGTAAAGTTCACTTTGTTGTTAACGGTTTTAGGTTTAATGCTTGTGAGTTGCGTAGGAGAGGCACCTTATATCTATAAAGCTCAAGAGTTTAATCGGAATAATCCGTATTTTGCAAAAGACATTAAGGATCGATCAACCGTTGAAATTTGTTATAATAAACAAACAACCACTCCCAAAGTCCTAAATCAAATGGCGACGGATGAATGCCGGCGGTTTGGTAAAAAAGCTTTGTTTGTGCGACATCGGACACTTGAGTGTTCGGTCGCGGCACCTGCTATGGCTGAATATAGTTGTTCTGTGACTAAATAATTTTGGCATACACAATCTAATGTTATTAGTTTTTAAACTAATTTATTAGTAAAAAAATCAGCATGTATATTTTCGATCTTAATTAATAGGCTTGTAGCAAATGGAGTAATTAAATGAAAAAAGTTGTGGTCCTGGCTTTTGCGTTGGTGTTGGCTGCTTGTTCGGGAAATTCTCGTATGACTACAGGTCAAATTATAGGCGCAATTAGCGGCGGTATTGTGGGGTCTTATATTGGAACTCGGCTGGGTGGAGGTACAGGCAGCTTATTATTCGTAGTGGCAGGAACAGCGATGGGAAGTTTAGCGGGTTATGCTTATGGAGATAGCCTCATCCCTTCAGATCGGGCGGAGTTTAAAAATTCGGCGAAAGTCGCCATGGATATCATTAATGATGGCCAGGTTTATTCGTGGAGCAATCCTGTATCGGGGGTAGTCGGTACAATTACTCCCGTTCGTAGCTATTTTGCTGAAAAAGGTCAATTTTGTAGAGATTTTGATGCGACAATAGCGGCTGAGAGTGGTATTGGTTCTGCAAAAGGTCGGGCATGCAGAGTGGGACCAAATGCATGGTATTTAGACGCTCGTGTTTGATATTTATTTCTAGCCTGAGCGAAACGCTTAAAAAGATTAATCCAAAATGATTAGAATTTTAGTATATTTAAATACGAAATGTAATTATGGAGTATTAGAGTTTAAACATTGAATTAAACTAACGGGATTTAATATTGTATGACTTTTACTTTGTGTTAAATTCTGGTATTAAATGAAAAAATAATTTAGGTGCGTGAAAAATGGTGTTAACACCACGTATAGCGGGTACCCATTTGGTCCCGGCTGGCGGTGGTAGGTATGCGGCGAGCGGTGCTGCCTACACTAACGAGTACAGCTCCGTTAACGAATTAAATCAGACGAATGGGCTGATTTATGACGGGGAGTCTGAGTTCCAATATGACCGCCTTAGTACCCAACAAGATTTTGAAAGGCAGCGTGAACACCAGCAATTTAATCGCCGTCAGAATGTTGATCATTTTGGCCGTTTGTATGAGCAGAGCCAAGAGCGTCCAATCAATTTTTCCATGTTGGGAAATTCCAGTGAAACTTTTGCAGCGGCTTTTGATGAGGCGAAAAGGGGTAAAGTGGAACTGGGAGGTGCCCCCCATTATCGGCCTTCCTATACTCTGGATATAATAATCGATACCTATGAGACTAATGCTAGAGTCATAAATAACGAAATTGCAACCAGAGGGGAACAAGTTAATATTGTGTTATGAAATTAGCTATTTTTGATGTTAGGAAGGTCTCACGGCTGTGATAATTAGGATTTTCGTAGGCCGTTAATTAACTAATATTTTTTGGTAAAGAGGAAGAGCCCTTTAGGATTATTCGGCTGGCTGTGTTCGTCGTAATAATTCTTTTAAGCTTTCGGGAGTGTCGACGTCGAACAATATACCGTCAGAATTAATAGCCACTTCGATCACTTGTTCGTTATACTTTTCAAGTAAGTGTCGTGCTCCTATGTCACCCGTGATCGAAATAATTTTGTTGATATATTTTTTACTCCATAGGACTGGATTGCCTCTTTTTCGTCCATGAATGGGAACACAAATTGAACGTCCTTCAATCGGGTCAAAAGCTTGAATTAAATGATTGATGTGTTCTGTTTGAATTAATGGCATATCGCCCAAGAAAATCATCACACCATCGATGTCATCTGGGGCAGCAGTTAGCCCTGTTCTAAGGGAGGTGCTTAAGCCTTTGGCATGGTCAGGATTGTGAATAAATTTTTTTATACCTAATTTTTTCAAAACCAATTCAACATTTTCTGATTCATGTCCGGTGACTACAATGATGTCATCAACTTTTGATCTTTTTATCTTTTTAGCTACATGAGCCACCATTTTTGTACCATGAATGTTGGCAAGTAATTTGTTTTCTTTGCCCATTCTTTTTGATGATCCAGCAGCCAATAACAGACCAATAACTAAGGGTTCCCGTGCGTTGTTTTGTTTCGAACTTGGAACCTGCCGTAACTGACCACGTTCGCTAATTTCTTTTAAAAGGCCTCCTGCTCCCATAAGCATTATGTCGCGGCTTTTTACTGGAATATCACATAACAATCGCCACAGTATCCAATCAAAACCATTAAGTTTTGGCGAACGCGCACAGCTTGGCATTCCGACAACGGGCACATCTTTTATTTTCCCAATAAACAATAGATTTCCAGGATCAACGGGCATTCCAAAATGATCAACGGTTCCACCTGCGCTAGTTACGGCTGCAGGCAATATGTCTGCTCGATCTACTACGGCCGACGCTCCAAAAATTAGAATAATATCACACTTACTTTTCTGTAGACTTTTAATGGCTAATATAACATCTGATTCTGCATGACTGCATCTAATCTCTTTTGTAACCTTGCTATTGAATTCTTCGATACGTTTAGTGGCAATATCGACTGTTTTATCTAGAATACTTTCCCTCATACCCGGTAATCTACTCATGATTAGTCCGATCGATTTATTAGTAAAACAAGCTATAGAAATCACAAATGTGTCAGCTATAACTTTTAAAACTAAATCTAAGATCGATTTTGGGATTGAAAATGGTATGATTTTTATGGTTGCTATTAGCTGACCTTTGTTAACAATTTCGAATGGAGCCGCTGTTGCAACCGTTACCGATTCGTGGACCAAATTGATAGCATTTAACTTATCTTCATCCAAGAGTAGAAGTCCATCAGCATTAGAAATAATATTACAGCGTCCGGTAAATGCTCCGCTCATTTTCGTATTTTGTCCGGTGAGTATTTTGGTAATTATAGCAGCTGCTTTGTTCTCAGGTATGTCGCTTGGATCTAATCGGGCTACCGTGATTTGTTCAAAACCTTCTTCAGAAAACAGCTTTATGTCATCCTTGTTCAAAATGTGCCCTTTTTTAAGAACGCGCCCTGAAAAATGGGTGCTATGAGCGAGAATTGCGCCTTCTGCATCAAGAGGACTTACTGGGCCGAATTTCATTTGGTTTCTAACTTACCGTGTTTGGCAGCTATCATTTCTGCAAGAATAGTGACCGCAATTTCAGATGGTGACCTGGCTCCTAGATCAAGGCCTATCGGAGCATGTATGCGATCGAGATCAGCGGCATTAAAGCCAGACGAGGTCAATCTCTCTAATCTTGAGGCGTGAGTGCGCCGACTGCCAAGACTACCAATATAAAAAGCATCGGTTTTCAGAGCGGCTTCAAGTGCAGGGTCATCAAGTTTTGGGTCGTGGGTTAAGGTAATAATGGCAGTACGAGTATCAGCCTTGAATTCATTCAATGCATCATCTGGCCATTTCTCAGAAATTTTAACACCAGGAAAACGTTCCTGCGTAGCGAATGATCCGCGTGGATCAATTACCGTTACATCAAATCCTGCAATTTTGGCCATTGGCACCAGAGCTTGGGAAATGTGGACGGCTCCAATAATAGCACATCGAAGATTACGATTGAATACATGTATAAATATATCGGCGTCTCCATCTTGGTATATTATTGAATGATCATGTTGGAGTGCCGAATCGACTTTTGTTTTCAAAGTTTTAGTCAGTTGAAAATCGCCATCAACCGCGAGTGTGGTAACGTAACTTCGTTCCCCTGTAGTTAAATTGGTAACTGCTGCTATGGGACGGTTATTAAGCAAACGATTTAGATTATTTATATTTTCAACTCTTTCGATGAGTATTTTGATATCTCCGCCGCAGGCAAGCCCAACTTCCCAGGCTTGTTCATTAGTTACGCCAAATTCAAGGATGCGATGTTTTCCATCTGAAATAGTTGATAAGGCTTCGCCAATCACAGAACCTTCAATGCAACCTCCTGAGACGGAACCAACGAAGGCGCCAGTGTTATTTACTGCTAGTTGGCTGCCTACGGGACGAGGGGATGAGCCCCAGGTTTCAACCACGGTTGCTAGGGAAACTTCTATACCTTCATCTAACCATTTTACCGCTTGCTCCAATACGTCATTCGCATTGGTAATTTCGGTCATTGCCATACCTCAATTATTCAATTTTGCTATCACCTATGGCTCGGCGCGTCATAACGTTGACTAAATGAGCTCTGTATTCTGCCGATGCGTGGATATCGCTAGCTAATCCTTCGTCCGGAATTTTAATCTCTAAAATTGCCTCCGGATTATAATTTTTTGTTAAAGCGTTTTCAAATGCAGTAACCCTAAATACACACGGACCAGCGCCTGTAATCGCAACTTGCACGCCATCAGCGGTTTTGGCAACAAAGGAGCCTACAATAGGATAGCGTGACGCCGGGTTAGGAAAATGATTGTAGCCTGCCTCTTCTGGGATAGGAAAAGCAACAGAGAGAATCAACTCTCCTTC
>CAZXSC010000033.1:0-24320 GCA_964643045.1 uncultured Rhodospirillaceae bacterium | reverse complement strand
CATCAGTAATTGAAATAACATTAGTCGGAATGTACGCAGATACATCATTACCTTGGGTTTCGATGACCGGTAATGCAGTCAAAGAACCCGCGCCCATTTCATCATTCATTTTTGCGGCACGCTCCAATAAACGAGAGTGAAGATAAAAAACGTCACCAGGATACGCTTCTCGCCCAGGAGGACGACGAAGTAACAAAGACATTTGGCGATAAGATACCGCTTGTTTTGTCAGATCATCATAAAAAATAACGGCGTGCATCCCTTTATCTCGAAAATACTCGCCCATAGTGCACCCCGTGTATGGAGCAAGAAACTGCATTGGCGCAGCCTCTGACGCAGTTGCAGCTACAATTATTGAATAGTCCATTGCATCGTGTTCTTCTAGTACCTTTACCAGTTGAGCTACCGATGAACGCTTTTGTCCAATCGCTACGTAGATACAAAAAAGTTTTTCAGAATCGTCTTTAGCCGCATCGTTAGCTGTTTTCTGGTTTAGAATTGTATCCATAATTATTGCTGTTTTGCCAGTTTGCCTATCACCTATTATCAATTCGCGTTGTCCTCGGCCAATTGGGATCAAGCTATCAACTGCTTTTAGTCCCGTTTGCATAGGTTCATGTACTGATTTACGCGGAATAATTCCGGGAGCCTTAACTTCAATAAGGCCCCGCTCAGAAGATTCCAGTGGTCCTTTTCCGTCAATCGGATTACCTAACGCGTCAACTACTCGCCCAAGAAGAACTTTGCCAACCGGCACATCAACGATATCACCCGTCCGTTTAACAGTATCTCCTTCTTTGATATTTCTGTCATCGCCAAAAATAACGACGCCTACGTTATCTTCCTCAAGATTGAGCGTCATTCCTCGAATACCGCCAGGGAACTCAACCATTTCACCGGCTTGTACTTTGTCCAGACCGTAAATACGAGCAATGCCATCGCCGACAGACAGTACTTGTCCGACTTCGGATACTTCTGATTCATTGCCAAAATTTTGAATTTGTTCTTTTAGTATCGCGGATATTTCCGCAGCCCTTATTTCCATTATCCTACACCTCTCATGGCGAGTTTTAATTGTTGCAATTTAGTTTGAAGAGACGAGTCAACCATACGCGACCCTATTTTGACGATCAAACCTCCAAGAAGACTATTATCGACATTCAAATCTAAAGACACCTTTCCCTCAACGGAGTTCTCTAAAACGGTTAATAATTCAGTTTTCTGACGTTCAGACAAAACCGTGGCAGAAGAAACTTCTGCCGACACTTCGCCACGCCTTCCGGCAAGTATTATAAAATAATCTTTAATTATTTCTGGCAGTGCAAAAAGGCGCCGATTTAAAGCAACTACAGATACAAAGTTTATCGTCAATTCGGAAGCTCCAATTTTTTTAAGGATTTCTCGGAAGGCGGAAGATTGGGCAGACCGCGATATAACAGGCGAACGTATCATTCTTTTTAAATCGCTGCTTCCAACTGTCATTTGCTCAATTTTGTGCAAATCATTCGCCACTTGATCTAAAACAGAAGCATCGCTAGCTAAATCAAATAACGCTGTTGCGTATCGGCCTGATAGTCCGCTAACATTTGATTCTTTTATTACATTCTGTGATGGCACTTAAGTATTCCCCGGCTTAATTTCCCAAGACACCAAAAATATCCAAAGAATTATGGAAACTCTTATAAAATAATGTTCCTACGTATGGCCCATTGTAAACGCCCTAGCAGAAAGCGAAAGTTGTCTACCACACTCATTCCGAGTCCGCAAGACGACAAAAACCGCCACAGAATTACCCCGTTTTCCCTATTGTTATCAGATAGTTACAAAAGAATACATCCGAGAAATAACTACACAAAACTATAAGGATCTATATCAAATTGAATGCGTACCTTACGTGGTAATTTAGTTGACCTCACCCAGTTATGCATGTGTGACTGAATATTAACTTCCTTAGCAGCCTTAACAAGAAAGCGACGCCGATGGCGGCCCCTTAACAACGCTAGTGGAGCCGGTGCTGGGCCAAGTGTATTGATATCTTTTTCTCTAGGCGCTGTACGCGCCAACTCATACGCAGCCTTATCAACTAATTGCTCATCGACACCTGATAAAATAACCCCTACCAAACGGCCAAAGGGTGGCATTTTATTAAGTTTACGATCACCTATCAAGGTTTCAATAAAGTGTTTGTGATCGCCATTTCTAAGAGCCTGCATGACTGTATTTTCAGGGTTGTAAGTCTGAATAAAAACACGGCCTGGCCGGTCTGCTCGTCCGGCACGACCGGACACCTGGTAAAGCAGCTGATATGTTCGCTCAAGGGCCCGTATGTCTCCGCCCGATAATCCAACATCTGCATCTACTACCCCAACAAAAGTTAGATATGGAAAGTGATAACCTTTGGCTATAATTTGTGTCCCAATAATCAAGTCTATTTTGCGGGCCTCAATACGCTGAACTAACTCCCCGGCACGACCTGGTGTTTGAAGATTATCGCTTACAGCAATTTCGGTGCAAACTTCAGGAAAAAGCTCTGAACATTCCTCCGCTAACCGCTCGACGCCTGGCCCACAGGCAAACAATTTATCTTCTTGCTCACAACCCGGACATTTTTCAGGTTGTTTTACATGATGGCCACAATGATGGCATTGCAATTGCCCAATAAAACGATGTTCAACCAACCAAGCTGTGCACTGCGGACACTTAAATCTATAACCACAACCCTGACAAAGTGTCAAAGGCGCGTAGCCACGCCGATTCAAGAATAACAACGCTTGCTCACCGGCTTGAAATGTTTGTTGCAACGCTTCAATTAATTTTGGAGACACCCATTTACCAGGTTTAGGTTCGTCTCGGCGCAAATCAACGATTGTTGTCTCCGGCAATAAAGCACCGCCGTAACGATCGGGAAGATTAAAGTGCTCATACCGCCCTTGTTTCACATTTTGCAAACTTTCAAGTGACGGTGTCGCGGAAACTAATGTAACTGGTATTTTACAAAGGTTGGCTCGAACTATTGCCATATCTCTGGCATTATAAATTACACCATCCTCTTGCTTGAATGATTGGTCATGTTCTTCATCAACAATAATAACGCCGAGAGACTTGTAGGGTAAAAACAAAGCAGACCGGGCACCAACAATGACTTTTGCTTCAGCACTAGCTACCGCTCGCCAAGTTGTTCTTCGCTTTGCAGGAGTCAAATCTGAATGCCATTCAGCGGGCGGACAGCCAAAACGCTTCTTAAACCGTTCAAGCCACTGGGCTCCTAATGCTATCTCAGGCAATAAAATTAGCGCCTGTTTTTCTTGCGCTAAAGCTTCAGAAACAGCTGCTAGATAAACTTCTGTCTTTCCTGAACCCGGAACGCCCTCCAAAACATTAACATTAAATTGACTGCCCTTAACATCTGCTATCAATTTCTCGGCCACAACCGTCTGCTCGTCTGATAGCTCTGGACCACGCGCTCTCCAGTTTGGCACCTGAAAAGCTGGTGGTAGGGGCAAGCTACGGATTTGCAATCCACCTAATTTAACCAAGCCATTAATAACACTCTTGCCAACATCAGCTTTCTCCGCCAATTCACCTGCTGATAAACATTGATGATCCTTTAGCACGTCAACAATCCTAAGCCGCGCAGACGTCATTTTAATATCTGGCAATGCAGTTGCCAAAGAATAGGCTGTTAAATGTTTTGGTGGCTTCAGTGCGTCGGGTACGTTCATTAATAACTTTAAAACCGAGCCAATTGAAGCCATGTTGTATTTTGCAACCCATTCTGCGAATCGTCGTGTACTTTCCGGCATTGAAGGTGTATCCAACTTCAATAACACATCCTTAATTTTGTCCGGATCTATATTATTTATTTCACCCTCCCAAACCACGCCAACTACTTCTCGCGAACCTAGTGGAACTAGAACAAAATCACCGTATTTCAACGGGTAATCAGCTGAAATCGAATCAGAAAATGCATAAGTATATGCCTGAGCCAAAGGCAAAGGTAGGAGGACGTTGACGTGCCCTAACTGAGAACCAACATCGAGTATGGTGGAACTGAAACTAGTCATCGGGTACACTGTAACTAGAATTTGTCAAAGAACAATATTCGAAAATTTAAGGAGTGAAATAACGACTCATGAAATTCTTTATTGATACAGCCAACGTCTCTGAAATCCGCGAATTATACGAAACTGGCATGATCGATGGCGTCACTACCAATCCATCCCTTATAGCAAAAACCGGCCAGAAATTTACCAATGTTATCAAAGAAATATGTTCTTTTATTGATGGTCCCGTCAGCGCCGAAATTACCGCAACTGATACACCAACGATGATCAAAGAGGCTCGAAAACTGTCCAGAATTTCGGAAAATGTTGTGATTAAAGTTCCTCTTACTGTGGATGGCCTCAAAGCGTGTAAAGTACTCTCAGATAACAACACGATGGTGAACGTAACTCTTTGTTTTTCCGAATCCCAAGCCATTCTAGCCGCTAAAGCAGGGGCAACCTTCATATCTCCATTCGTTGGCAGGCTCGATGACACTGGCTTGAATGGCATGAATTTGATTTCTAACATATGTAAAATCTTCAAGAACTATCCTGAATTTAAAACTGAAGTGCTTGTTGCATCTGTACGATCCCCCAATCATGTTGTAAATGCTGCCTTATTAGGGGCCGACGTTGTCACCATCCCGCCATCTGCCCTTCGTCAACTTTATAACCATCCGTTAACGGATAAAGGGTTAGAATCATTTCTCGATGATTGGGCCAATACCGGTCAAAGTATACTTTAAACAAGTTATGACATTTATGAAGGAAACTAATTATGGCAGACGAGCCTGAGAAAATTGATGTTGAAGCATCGAACGTCTCACAATATCTGCGCGAGAATCCAGATTTTTTAGTGGAGCATCCGGATCTACTTAACATACTGGCTTCCCCTAACAGATGGGAAAACGGTGAAGGAGGTAACGTTGTTGATATGCAAACATCCATGCTTGATAGGATGAGAGATGAGTCAAGTGATCTGAAAGATGCGGCTAATCTTCTAATATCAACAACCCGATCAAACATGATGATTCAAACTCGTACCCATGCAGCGGTAATTGCTATTCTTAGTGCAGATAATCTTGAAAGACTAGTCCACGTAGTTTGCTTTGATCTCCCCTTACTGTTGGATATCGATGCTACTTCCCTTTGCCTGGAAACAGGGGATAAGGTTTCTAAAAAGTTTGATGAAACTGATATTCGTTGGCTCGCCCCAGGAACAGTGAGTAAAGTCCTTGGAGGCAATGATAAATTCACAAAACTCATTGAATATACTATGGACGATGGGGCTGTCTTCGGTGAAGCTGCCGGTCTCGTCAAATCGGCTGCTTTGGGCCGTTTACAGCCAGGATTTGGAATCTCTAATGGTTTGCTTGCACTAGGCTCCCGTAACCGAGGGGCTTTTCATAACGCACAAGGAACGGATTTGTTAACTTTCTTAACTCGTGTCTTGGAGCTGACATTATACCGATGGTCTTCCAGAAAGAAAAACTAAAAAAAACTATATCCTATAGCGCAGAACCTTCTGTTCGAGATTTAGTAAAAAATTGGCAGCAATGGATGGTAATTGAACGCAACTGTTCTAACCATACCTTCGATGCTTACAGCAGAGATATTTCATCTTTTTTTTTATATTTAACGAAACATCTGGGCTTCCCACCAGGTTTAAACGAATTACAGGGACTTAAAACCGCTGACTTTAGAGGCTACCTCGCGATGCGCCACAATAATGGTATTTCGGCAACATCGATAGCTCGAACTGTGTCTACCATCCGCAACTTTTTTAGATTCTTAGATTACAATGAAATTATCAGTAATGCCGCCATCAAAAATATCAAAACACCGAAGCGGCCACGCTCTATCCCCAAACCCTTATCCCAATTAGAAGCCCAAAAGGTACTTGATGTTATTGGTAAATTGCATAAAACTCCATGGATTTCTGCTCGAGATCTAGCAGTACTTACTTTGCTCTACGGTTGTGGTCTCCGGATAGGTGAAGCCCTAAAATTAAATATTGAGGATGTGCCAAATGGGGATAGTATTGTTATAACCGGGAAAGGCAATAAACAACGCCTTGTTCCTGTTTTACCAATCGTAACTAACTCAATAAAGTATTATCTGAGTTTATGTCCGAGCCAGTTGGAAATTCATGGTCCGCTTTTTGTGGGTGCGCATGGAGGTCGATTAAATGCAGGCGTCATACAACGACAGATCCGAAAATTACGGCCCCTATTAGGCCTACCAGCAACAGCTACCCCCCACGCATTACGCCATAGCTTTGCAACCCATTTACTCTCCCGCGGCGGTGACCTCCGCACAATACAAGAATTACTTGGTCATGAATCTCTATCAACTACTCAACGCTATACAGATGTTGACATAACGCATCTTATTAAAACCTTCCGAGATACTCATCCTAGGGCATAACATGGCTAAAATTTCCGAGTAATATAAGATAAAAATTTCAAGAAAAAATTAACCTCGACCCAACAATCAATTTTCAAATACCACGTCGTTCCTTTATAGCAGCACTAAGCGTACCATCATCTAAATAGTCTAATTCACCACCAACAGGAATACCGTGTGCAAGAGCAGTGATGGTCACATTAGAATTTAGCAGTAATTCTTTTATATAATGAGCAGTCGTTTTTCCATCAACGGTTGCACTCGTTGCGAGAATAACTTCACCCACTTTCTCTGATCCGGCCCGCGCCAATAAACGATCCAGCATTAAATCACCTGGCCCTATTCCGTCCAATGGGGACAATACACCACCCAAAACATGGTAGGAACCGCTATAAGTTGCAGACCTTTCGAGTGCCCAAAGATCCGCAACTTCTTCAACGACACATATAATGCTCCTATCGCGTCTAACATTCGTGCAAATAGAACAGGGGTTAACTGCATCAAGATTTCCACAATTCAAACATATTTGAATTTTTTCAGCGGCTTCATCCATTGCTAGACCAAGGGGTTTTAATAATGTTTCTCGATTCTTTATTAAATGTAGGGCAGCACGACGTGCGGACCTAGGTCCAAGTCCAGGCAACTTTGAAAGCAACTGAATAAGATGATCTATTTCATTAATACTCATATTACTCACCTAAACCTGACGAGCTCAGAAGAATAGCGCAACTTTCATTTTCTAAGCCAACTAAACGAGTCATAGTAAATGAGTCAAAACGGTAATTTAAAACCAGGAGGAAATTGAATTCCACCAGTCATTTCAGACATTTTATCTCTGACGCCGGCTTCAACCTTTGACTTGGCGTCATTAAAAGCGGCAACAATGAGATCCTCCAGAACTCCGGGATCATTTTGGTCAATAACTGTTGGATCAATTTTTATATTTTTTACGTCGCTCTTGCCATTGACCGTAACTTCAATCATGCCAGCACCAGAAGACCCAATTACTTCCATTTCCGCAAGTTTATTCTGGATTTCATCCATTTTGGACTGCATCTCCTGTGCCTGTTTCATCATTTGTCCAAGATTCTTCATTTTTCATCTGCTCCTAGAGTTTCATTAACATGAACCAGATTTACATCTCGCACCACTCCCATCAAATCTTTCCTGTCAGTTATATCCGTTACGTCACTGATTTCCGCACCTGGAAATATCTCAAATACCGATCTAACAAATGGTATTTTTTTTATCTCCCGAAGCCGCGACATCTCGGCAACCTCTTCACGCTGCTGAAACGTTTCTGATCCTTGTTCGTCAAGTGAAATCGTTATCATCCACCTGCGATCTGTGTAATCATTCAAAAAGCGTGTTAACTCCTGACTAAACTCGCGCGGCATGTTTTTCCCTGGTTGAAATGTGATGTTGCCGGGTTCAAACCGAATCAAATGGACATTATTACTAAGATTAGCTAGCAAAATCCGCTCGTTCATTTGATCCGCAAGTGCTATTACTTCTTCAAACGAATTCGGGCTAGCCAGCAAATGCTCGTGCATTTCAGTATCTGCATATTTTTCCGGTTTTATTTGGGTAGATGTGGCGGATTGGATTTGGCTATTCTGGGGTCCGCCAGAATACCCTCCCGATGTAGAGGAAGGAGAATCCAACACTTGGCCAGAAACAGGATTGATAGATTTAACAGCGTCGACAGGACTGGGGAGCTCTGCCAGGTAAGCCAGCCTAATTAAAACCATTTCTGCTGCTTGAATCGGTGAGGGAGCCGATTGTGATTCCCCTACTCCTTTCAATAACATCTGCCATGCCCGTGTCAGCGAAGCCATTGACAGCCGTTTAGATATATCTTTGCTACGTTCGACATCTTCGCCAGACACAAGCGCACTATCGGCTGTTTGTGAGACCACCTTAATCCGTACAAGCCCATGAATTACTTCGAGTAAGTCTTGTAGGATAAGAATCGGATCGCCGCCCTTCGCATAATCACTATCAAGAATTTCGAGTGCTCCAGTTATTTCTCCCGACATCACTAACTCAATCAACTCTAAGCTCCGATCTCGATTGGCGAGGCCAAGCATTTCGCGCACAAATTCGCGATTTAATTTTTTAGATTCTTTTAAGCCAGTTGCAATAACTTGATCGAGTAAACTTTGACCATCACGAACCGAACCATCAGCAGCGCGTGCAATTAATGTAATAGCTTCGTCGGTTATCGTAACGCCTTCTTTTTCAGCTATCCATTTGAAATTAGAACTTAGAGTTTCCAAACTAACTCTACGAAGATCGAACCGCTGACAACGAGAGATAACCGTCACCGGAACTTTACGAATTTCGGTCGTGGCAAATATAAACTTTACATGAGAAGGTGGCTCCTCAAGGGTTTTTAACAACGCGTTAAAAGCATTACGGGATAACATATGTACTTCGTCAATAATATAGACTTTATATCGTGCAGACACAGGCTTATATCTTATGCCTTCAATTAATTCTCTAATGTCATCAACACCTGTGCGGCTCGCAGCATCCATCTCCATAACATCCACCAAACGATCTTCCGCTATGGCTTGGCATGGTTCACATTTCCCACATGGCTCGATTGTAGCGTCACCGGAACCATCGGGGCCAATACAATTGAAAGCCCGGGCAATAATTCTGGCCGACGTTGTTTTGCCAACGCCACGAACCCCAGTTAAAATAAAGGCGTGTGCTAAACGACCAGAATTAAAAGCATTTGTAAGTGTACGTACCATAGCATCTTGCCCGATAAGAGCGGTAAAATCCTTGGGGCGATACTTACGGGCCAGAACTTGATATTCGAAATCACCTAAATTAATATCTGATTTATCATCACTCATTCTATTACGCCCACTCTAAACTGCTTGAACTAAATAAATTAGGTGGGAGATCGAACTAACGACCCAAAACAAAGCTCGTTACGGCTGCTTCCTTCCGGATCTGACCGGGTTGGCGAGCAGTTTGTCCGCAGCCGACCTCCCACTTCACTTATAGCAGTTTTTAGGGGAGGGATGGCAAGCTCTATCCGCCCAAATTAAAATTATTATCTAGTATGCTATTCTTCTACGACAAATGAACCTATCATCCCTTGAATAGTCCCACGACTTAAAGGAGAAAAAATGTGGTCGGTAGAAAAAATCCCGGGTCCCTGCCCTCCTTCGAAATCAAACCAACCATCCCGTACAGGGATGAAATGAACTTCCTTGATCTCTCCTGGATCCAAATAAATTCCTATCAAGTTCACTCCTGTGATTTCTGTTCTCTTTGATAGTATTTTACGGATCGCTACGGTCTTAAAAAAATCTGCAGCTAATAGAAAATGGCTGACATCATCCCGATTTTCAATAAGCATAATATACGGCTCACCTTGTAATAATCGGATAATTGCCGGGCGAAACTCATTCTGCCGGATTCGAATATCAAAAGTCCTAGCTTCACTCCAATCAGCCGCTGCAACAATTTCCCTTTGATCAACAATATAGCCTGTCCCTTCCAGATGGGCATAAACATTTTTTTCGGCACAAGCACTGATCAAGGTAGTCAACATTAGCACAACAATCATAACAAAAGCGCGATGCTTATGCAGAATACCAATTTTACCCTTTATCATTTTAAAATATCACCCATTTCTATTCCGAACTCTAGATTAAACCACAGGAAAGTATCCTCCAAACAAATAACTTACAATTTAAACCAAAGGTGTGCGGGTTTACGGGATGATTGCCTGATCTACTAACCTGTGTATACATATTAGGATGAAATCAAGATTTTATTACGAAGATATCACACTTGATCGAGCTCATCACCTAAGAATGGGTGATCAGTGGCTAACCACCAATCTAGGTAGTAATGCCACTCACGTAATTCCGGTTTGGCAGAACCAAAATCTATTTCTTGTCAATAGACAATCTGATAATAAACCAAAAGCCGCTATTTTGAGTGGCCATGAAGCAGATCTGGTATTTAACAATACTAACACACTAGTTTTTCTTGGAAAAAAAAATGATATCATATTCTGCGCTGCTGACCTTAACCACCTTAATGATCCACATTCGATACCTCTACCAAAACGATCGAGTTTTGAAGATTTGCGGCGTCTAGCAACATTCATTGATCCAATTGAAGCCGGTTATCTTGCATATGCTCGCGCTATCATACATTGGCATCGAGCTCATCAATATTGTGGGGCCTGCGGGACAGCTACCAAATCGAGCCGTGGAGGTCACGAACGAGTTTGCCTAAACAATCAATGTAGAAAATCACATTTTCCACGAACCGACCCTGCTGTTATCATGCTAGTAACTCATCCAACAGGTAATAAATGTCTGCTCGGCCATAACAAAAAATTTAGCGGGTTGCTTTACTCGACTATTGCCGGATTTGTTGAACCGGGGGAAATGCTTGAACAGGCTGTTGCCCGCGAAGTCTTCGAAGAAACCAATATAAACGTAGTTGATGTTACTTATAAAGCGTCTCAGCCTTGGCCATTTCCAGCTTCTATCATGCTGGGCTTTCGAGCCCGTGCGATAACTACTGAAATTGTTTGTCATGACCAAGAACTTTCTGACGCCAGATGGTTCTCAAGAGCGCAAGTTTTAGAAATGGCAAAAGGCCCTGAAATGTTGCCACCAGAACATATATCAATCTCAAGATGGCTTATTGATAGTTGGGTGTCCGAAAAATAGCCATCAAAAATTGCTTTGAAACGCTGATCTAACATACGATAACATTTTCCACGAGATGTCAGCAAAGAAGCTTAATAATATAATTTTAATCGCTAACAAATTTTGGAAATTCCCTTAGCGTAGATTCTTTTATTTCTTCGGGTATAGGCATACTAGTACGAGAATTTAAGTTCATAAACACTGAAATAAATTTTGTTCGAAACAACAAACGACCATCAAGCGCTGAGAAAAAACGATGCTGAAAAGTAACAGATTTTGTGCCTATGTGTTCAAGAGCCGTTGCCATATAAAATGCGTCGCCCGAGTTAAGTTCATCAACAAATTCCGCCTCTTCTTTATAAAGTGCAAAGCTTGTCCGCCGGGTCGGAATATCCTTCTTTGGGATACCTACAATCTCCATGACCCTGAACATCCCATCGCTAAGTGTGGCATAGTAATGCTGTATATTCATATGACCTAGTTCATCACACAAATTCGGCGTAACAGTTACACGATTTACTTCTCGAAAATTAGACAAGGTAGTATTATGCAACATGCTGCTTATTACTTGGCGAAATTCTTATTAATAATATCACGAGCTGGATTGCGAGGATAAGTGCCTAAAAAACGAACCTCATGAGTGAAAAAAGAAAGCTCTTCAAGCGCTAAACGGACACGGTGGTTCTCGGGATGTCCTTCAACTTCTGCGTAAAATTGAGCAGCAACAAACCCACCGCCAACCAAATAGCTCTCAAGCTTAAGCATGTTCACTCCATTAGTCGCAAATCCTCCTAAAGCCTTATAAAGAGCCGCTGAAACATTACGTACTCGAAAAACAAAGCTTGTTATAAGGTTTTCATCATCAGATCCTACTATTAACGGATCACGCGCCATTTGTAAAAAGCGCGTTGTATTGTGATCAGCGTCTTCGATATTTGCACGAAGTGAATCAAGTCCATAAATTTCACCCGCCAACTTAGATGCTATTGCGGCATGAGCTTTGTCACCATTTTCTGAGATCTCACGAGCAGCGGCAGCTGTATCAACGTGCACCATAGGCTCCAATCCGTATTCTTGGATTGCTTTCTTACATTGATTGAGAGCGTGAACGTGGCTATGGACATAAGTCAAATCTTTTAACGCTGTACCTTTAACCGCCAATAGATGATGCTCTACGCGCTGAAAGTGTTCCCCAACAATATGCAACTCAGAATTTGGAAGTAAGTGATGAATATCTGCAACTCGGCCGGCAACAGTATTATCTATGGGGATCATTAAATATTTTGCTTTGCCCTCGCGTACTGCCGAAAAAGTATCCTCAAAAGTATGACAGGGTAGCGTTTTCATATCATCACTCAAAGCTCTACATGCGAGATCTCCATTCGCACCAAGCTCACCTTGAAAGGCTATCAAATTATCCAGAATTGTACTCATGAAGCTCCGTATAACGGGACACAAACCGATTGTCCAACAATTCACCCGTCCTAAAGTGATTTGTCGAGGAGTTCCCTAGCTTCTTCAATATCATTTTCCCAATCAACATCAAGGGGTTTCCTATCGATAAAAGCAACATCCATACGCATATTATTTTCCAGAGCACGTTTACCTTCAATTCGTTCGTTTAACTCAGTATCTGTCGGCTCAAGCTTAACAAATTTATCTAATTGGGCTCGTTGATAAGCGTAGATAGGAATATGACGATAATAAGGGCCCCCACCTAATTCAGTAACACTTCGACTGAGATTTCTTATACGGCCAATTTTTGAGGTTGGTATCCAACTCACATGTCGACCCTCTTCCCATTTGACTGTTGCTTTAACCACACTTGTGTCAATGTCGTCCCCTTCCTCAATTGGGCAGACAAGGGTAGAAATTGCTACTTCGTAATCAGCTAGAGGATATAGCAATGCCCGAATATATTTTGGATCAATTGCCGGCAAATCATCGTGTAAATTAATAATAATATCATGACAATAAAATCGATCAAATTTATTAACTGTTGCTGCAACACGGTCAGCTCCAGATTCCGTACGATAATTATGGCTTTTTAGGTGGTGGTCAGGATCAGTCCTGTAAATATAAGCCCCTGCGTCTCCAACCGCGTTAGCAATCTCATCATCAACACAATCAACAATCACATTCCCGCAACCAGCTTCGACAGCGCGACCCCATGAATGAACAATCATTGGCTTCCCATGGATGTCCAATAACTGTTTTTTTGGTATACCATTTTCATCAATTTGCGATGGTATTACAATCAATGGGTTACGTTCCGTCATTTTTCCTATCTCTACACAAATTATCCACCAACATTTATATACGCTTTTTATATGCACACATCTATATCTACCTAACCAGAAAAGAAAATTATTTTCTTATGCTTGATGCCCTATTTTAATAGTGGAAATAACTCTATATAGTTAAGGTCAATCCATCAGAGCACAAGATGTAATTTGCAAAGATGTCAGTGACAAACAAAAGTAAAGTTTCCGGGGCTGTTATTGTTGCCGCCTTTTTAGTAGTTGCAAGTAATTTTTTTGGTAATCTTCTTATCCCATTTGATAAGGGATTAACCAATACCGATAGCCTTCAAAAAAATAGAAATACCCAAGTAACGGACAAAAATATTAAAGAACCTACCCAGCCATATCTCTCACTTCTCACTACACCTAACGCCGAAAAAGGCAAAACAGTAGCGAAAAAATGCGCCTCTTGTCACAGCTTTAATAGGGGTGGAAAAAACAAGGTTGGGCCGAATTTATATAATATTTTAAATCGTGACCGCGCAGCAATCGTTGAATTTAATTATTCAAAGGCAATAAAAAAACTGGGTGGCAAGTGGAGTCTTTCCGATATGGACAAATATATCCACAACCCCAAAAAATTCTTACCCGGAACAAAAATGTCATTCAAAGGCATTAAAAATGCAGATGACCGCGCTTCCCTGATATTATATTTAAATCGTTTCGCCGATACTCCGATCAAGTAGGAATTATATTCAATGTCAGTTTATACACCTTACAAAGAAATTGCAGAAAAATTGGCTAATATAGCAGGGAAAATTGTGAAATCACATTTTCGGTCTAAATTAGAAATTACGAATAAAGAAGATTCTAGTCCGGTAACAGTTGCCGATCGCGAAGCAGAAAGGGCTATCCGCAATGTGCTTGAAATCGAATTTCCAGACCATGGTATCCTTGGCGAAGAATATGGCAGCCAGAATTTGGACGCTGAATATGTCTGGGTTTTAGATCCCATAGATGGCACAAAATCATTCATCACTGGTAAACCACTTTTCGGTACGTTGATTGCTCTTTGCCGGAACAGCAAGCCCGTGTTAGGAATTATTGATCAACCAATACTACATGATCGGTGGATTGGCGTGCTTGGCGAACCAACAACACACAACGGCAATATCATTTCAACCCGTTCATGCACTAACATTAAAGACGCCTGGCTCTCAGCAACTTCACCAGACATGTTTTCTGGTAAAGATAAAACCTCCTTTAATAGGCTCGCGGAAACCGTAAAATTTTCCATTTACGGTGGGGACTGTTATGCCTACGGCTTATTGGCTTCTGGCTTCTCAGATATTATATGTGAAGCCATGATGCAACCCTATGACTACTGCGCCTTAGTCCCCGTTGTTGAAGGTGCTGGCGGGAAAATATCCGACTGGATTGGAGGATCCTTGAATATATCATCCAATGGAAAAATATTAGCGACCGGTGACGCCTTACTACACCAGGAAGTTATCAATATACTCTCTTGATAGTCAAAAAAATTTAATAAAATAATTAATTTGAGGAATAAATTTTTTTTAGCCTAGAAACTAAAATTTGGGTAATAATACCCAAGACCCAGGAGCAACCCGCCAAGAAAAATTCGGTAAATGACAAACGGTGTAAAATTTGCTCGCCGTAGCCATATCATTAACAAGGAAACAGCCGCCAGAGCGAAAAGAAATGACAGCCCTATAACAGTCAATACATCATTCAGTAGCAATTGATTGCCTAATATGATTAGTTCGTAGCCTTTTAATACGCCCGCTCCGATTATAACTGGTATGGAGAGCAATAGTGAGAAACGTGCAGCGTCTTGGCGTTCAACGCCAATAAATCGAGCCGCAGTCATTGTGATTCCAGCACGGCTAGTACCTGGTACCAAAGCCAGAACTTGCATAAAACCAATGAAAATTGCTCCGGAGAAAGATATGTGTTCAATCTTGCGAACAGTCATATTTACTCTATCGGCAACAAATAATAAAATTCCATAACACAGTGTCGTCCAGCCTATTATTTTTAGCGTGCGAAAATCAGAATCCATATACCTATTAACAAAATATCCTGCGATGATAACAGGAACCGTTGCAACAGCCAATTTCAGCAATAACCATACTTCAGCATCAACTTTGCGCTTAGTGCTAATTTGTAGCGGAACACGAGCCAAAGCTCCCGCCATTCCAAACATATCACGCCAAAAGTAGAGTATTACTGCTAACAACGTCCCCACGTGAACAGCAACATCCATCAACAAGCCGTGATCAGTCAATCCGGTCAATTTAGGAACTAAAATCAAATGACCCGATGAGGATATTGGCAGAAATTCTGTAATCCCCTGAACAGCAGCAAGGATTAATATGTGCATAAATGGCACGCTTTATCTCTCCAATATTTTCAACAAATTTTTGAAACTACATTTCGAACATCGCTTTTCCACAAAGCTAACAACAGGAATACTAATTTTATGTTAAATGATGGTTTTTTTAGTTACTAATAAATTATATGATGCTTTAAATTATCTAAACTTGAGTAATAAGGCATTTGCTAACAACTTTGTCATTATTATTCAACTGGGAATATGTCAAAAGATATGCGTACACTATTTCATTTATGGTTATCCCCGTTCTCACGTAAAGTGCGCGTAGTGTTGACGGAGAAGAACCTGGTCTTCCAAATGGAGGTTGAAGAAATATGGGAACGGCGACATGAATTTCTGGCACTAAATCCAGCAGGTGAAGTACCCGTTTTAATTGAACCTGATAATACAGTTCTTGCAGATTCAATGACAATTTGTGAGTATCTTGAAGAAAAGAAACCTGAACCAAACCTAATTGGGGGAAACCTTTATGATCGCGCAGAGGTAAGAAGACTAGTCGCGTGGTTTGATCAAAAATTCAATAACGAAGTCTCTGAAAAATTGATAAATGAGAAGGTAATGAAGCGATTTTTGGGTTTAGGTGAACCTAACTCGCGGGAAATCCGGGCCGCACAATCAAATATCCACACGCACCTAGATTATATCACATTCTTGACCGATCGACGATTTTGGTTGGCTGGCGAACGTTTTAGCCTAGCCGACATTGCGGCAGCAGCTCATATCTCGTCTGTTGATTATTTGGGGGATATTCCTTGGAGCCAGCACAAATCAGCAAAGAATTGGTATGCCAGAATTAAATCTCGACCGAGCTTCCAAAGCATCTTGGCGGATCGGATACCTGGATTGCCTCCCCCCAAACATTACAATAATCCGGATTTTTGAAGCTCCCCAAATGGATATCTTAAACAATCGTTTTCGTTCAACCATTCATTTGCAAAATAACAAGGATTATTCATGTGATTACGTTTAATCATCAAACAATAGAATCAAAAAATATGTGGTGACTATCTAGAAATAATTCCAATATAATAGCGATTGTTAAATTAACTAATCAATCTATTCTGCATAGTTCCCGACCTAAAACGAATACTGTAGAAATACCTTGACTTAAAATATAATTATGATTCTTGAAGAAAAAAGATTTTTTTGTTTTGGAACCGGTTATTTAGCTAAAGCAATAGCACGTGTTTTGCTGTCAAACGAAAGACCAGATAAATGGGTTGTTTTCGGGTCATTCCGAAGAGAAAGCCAAGCAAAAGAACTTTCCGATGTAGGAATAACGCCAATTGAATTCAATGTTGCAAAAGATTCGTTAGTTAATGCTGACGCTATTTTATCCTCAATTCCACCTGCAGAATTTGGTGATCCAGTCTTGTCTGCCTATGGCGATTTATTGTCCAGCATCTGCAGTAATTCCTGGATTGGGTATTTTTCTACAACCGGCGTATACGGTGATACTAAAGGTATGTTAGTCGATGAGACTGCTACCTTAAATCCATCTAATAATCGCAGCCAAAGGCGCGTTGTCGCCGAAATTGACTGGCTAAAATATGATGCACATATTTTCAGACTGCCCGGCATATATGGGCCTAACAGATCAGCTTTAGATAAGTTAAAGAAGGGAATTACCCATCGCATCCATTATCCTAACCACGTTTCTTCACGCATTCATGTTGATGACATCGCTCAAACTATTATCAGCTCAATAGAAAAACCCAACCCTGGGAGTATCTACAATGTCTGTGACGATGAGGCTGCTGAACAACAAATGGTCGAGGCTTACGCGGCGGAGCTTCTCGGTATCCCTCCCCCACCTTTGATTCCGTTCGAAAGTGCTAGTAAACACATGTCACCAACAGCTCGAACCTTTTGGCAAGATAGTCGTCGCATTAGTAATAAAAAAATTAAAAATGAACTGGGGATAAAATTATTATACCCTACATTCCGACAAGGGCTAAAATTGCTTCATCAAAATAGCAAGAGTTTCGATGAGACGGACTAAATCAGAGTCTGAACTTAGGCGATGATCACCATTCTTAGTTAAAATAATTTCCACATCTGTTCCACGCAGTTTATTTTGAATAGTCAGTGCTGTTTGCCATGGCACAACATCATCATCTAGTCCATGCAATAACCGCACAGGGCAATCTATCGGAATTTCTCCACGAAGCACTAAATGTTTATGCCCTTCATCAAACAAGGCTTTAGTAAAAATATAATCATCTTCATAATTGCTTGGACACACGACAAAACCCTTGTCTTTAATTTCTGCCACTTGAATGTCGGTTAATTCATTTTTTAATAAATCTTCTGTAAAATCAGGCGCCGTCGCCACGCCAACTAGGCCAACAACCCGCTCTGGTCTTGCTATAGCTGTTAATAGCATCATCCAGCCTCCCATAGACGAACCAACTAATATTTGTGGACCGTCTGTCAACTCATCCAACACTGCCAATGAATCTGCAGTCCAAATTCCTGGATGACCATCCGCAAAGTCACCCGATGAACTACCATGGCCAAAATAATCAAACCGAACAAACGAATGGCCGTTCTCACGAGCAAAGCTTTCGACCGCCAGCGCTTTTTGGCCATTCATATCCGACATAAAGCCTGTCAAAAATATAATGCCCGGGAGACTGTTTGATGAAGAACGGGGGATCATGTGATAAGCTATAGATGCACCTGAAGACCGCCTTAAACTCTGAATTTTTTTATCCGGATCCATGGTATTGTTTGACATCATTTATCCATTAGTGAGAAATGTGTTAGTTTAATAAAAATATCAGAGATTATCTTCGAACGAAAATAATGACACCATGCGTATGAACACGGAAACCTCTATACCGTCCGAAACGGACCAATATGATAATGAACTCTGCCCAACAATAATGCAAGTTCTGCCTCAGTTGATAACTGGTGGTGTTGAACAGGGCACGGTCGATGTTGCAATCGCGATTGCAGAAACAGGGGGTAAGTCTATCGTTGTTTCTGCTGGTGGCCCCATGACACAAGAGCTAGTTCGCAATGGTGTTAAGCATTTTGAACTACCGCTTACCAGTAAGAATCCTATTACTATGAGAAAAAATGCACGCAAATTACTAAACATAATACATGAAGAAGAAGCAGATATTATGCATGCCCGCTCGCGAGCTCCCGCTTGGAGCGCATGGCATGCCGCCACAAAAGCAAAAGTGCCTTTTATAACTACGTTTCACGGAACTTATGGCCACACTAATTGGTTTAAAAGGCGTTATAATCAGGTAATGATAAGAGGCGACAGAATTATTGCCATTTCAGACTTTATTGCAGGTCATATTTTACGAAATTATGGAGTTCCAGCCGCTAAAATTAATGTAATACCCCGTGGTATTGATATCGAAAAATTCAGTCCAAGTAATGTTAGCCAGGAACGACGAATCAAATTAGCCAATGAATGGCGCTTACCTGATGATAAAAAAATTATTATTTTACCAGGCCGATTGACACGTTGGAAAGGGCAGAAAGTATTCGTTGAAGCAGTTCAGAAGCTTAACCGAAACGATGTTCAATGTCTTATCGTCGGCTCGGATAAGGACCGTGGAAATTATCGAAATGAATTGCAGAATCATATTGAGCACCTAGGGTTACAGAATATAATACACCTGGTTGGGCATTGTAATGACATGCCGGCCGCATACATGCTTACTGATATTGTTGTTTCTGCCTCTACCGACCCAGAGGCCTTTGGCCGAATAGCAGTAGAAGGCCAATCTCTAGGCCGCTTAGTTATTGCTACAAATCATGGCGGTTCCAGAGAGACCATTATTGATGGTGAAACTGGTTGGTTAGTAGAGCCTAACAACCCAAACAAACTGGCGGAAATTATGGACACAGTTCTGGATATAAACAATCACCAACGGACAGAATATACTGAAAATGCACGCAATCATGTTCAGGGGCTTTATTCCAAGAATACCATGTGTGCTAAAACGCTTGAAGTATATAAAGAGTTGATTCGGAGTAATACGAACAAATCGTGACTGAAAAAGAAAAAATACTAGTAATTAAACTAGGAGCTCTGGGTGATTTCATCCAAGCCGCGGGACCGTTCAAAGCTATCCGAATTCATCATAAGTCAGAAAATATCACTCTTCTAACATCAGCTAAATTTGCTGATTTTGCAAATGCTTCGCCATGGTTTGACAAAATCAAAATTGATCCCAGACCAAAGACCATGGAAGTTAAGAAATGGTTATCACTTCGTAGCTGGATACGTGGCGCCGGTTTTTCACGAATTTATGATTTACAAACTTCCGATCGCAGTAATTTCTACTACAAAATCATCCACCCTTTTAGTAAATTAAATCCTAAACCTGATTGGTCTGGCATCGCTTCCGGCTGCTCCCATCCTCATAATAATCCTCAACGTAATTCAATGCACACTATTGAACGACAGAAAGAACAACTTAAATTTGCAGGTATAAACAACGTAGATCAAGGAGATTTTTCTTGGGTAAATGGGGACGTTAGACAGTTTAACTTACAAAATACTTTTGCACTTCTAATTCCAGGTGGTGCCGCCCATCGCCCTGAAAAACGGTGGCCTATCGAATATTTTGAAGAATTAGTCCGATATTTTGTATCAAAAAAAATTCAGCCTGTATTAATTGGCAGCAAAGAAGAAAAAAAAATATTAGATAAATTGGCTAACACAAATCAATCATGCATATCTTTGGCCGGTGAAACAAGCCACTTTGATTTATTCGCGTTAGCGCGTAAATCAAAATTCGCTATCGGTAACGATACCGGCCCAATGCATATAGCTGCCGCCTGTGGTTGCAAAACAATCGTATTATACGCTTCTGGATCCGATCCTAGGCTCTGTGCCCAGAGGGGCAATGACGTTACTATCTTTAAAGAAAATAAACTAACAGATATAATGCCAGGTGAAATTACTGAATTCTTAAGATTGTGAACGAAATTGTTATCAAACTTGACACCTCGTGAAAACCAACTAGATTCCGCGCCAATTTATAATCTACCTAAAAGACAAAAAAATTGATGAAGTTTGCAACAAAAACGATGGTAAAATTAACACTGCCAGATGGCCAAATTCGGGACTATGACGCACCAGTTTCAGGTGCAGACGTTGCGGCCGACATTGGTCCGGGTTTAGCTAAAGCAGCTTTGGCAATACGCGTCGATGATAAAATTAAAGATCTGTCTTCTATAATTGAAAAAAGTTGTAAGTTTTCGATTGTAACTGCCGAAGATGAAGAAGCACTTGAACTACTACGTCATGACGCTGCACACGTAATGGCACAAGCTGTTCAAGAGTTGTTTCCCGGCACTCAGGTTACAATTGGTCCGGCAATTGAAAATGGTTATTACTACGACTTTGCGCGAGAAGAAAGTTTCTCAACCGAGGATTTTAAATTAATAGAAGCCAAAATGGGTGAGATTGTCGACCGCAATCTAGAATTTGTTCGAGAGATTTGGAGACGTGACAAAGCTATTAAATTTTTCAAAGATAAAGGCGAGAATTATAAAGCTGAGCTTATTGAAGCTATTCCATCTGGAGAAGAGGTTTCAATATACAAACAAGGCGACTGGGTTGACCTTTGCCGAGGGCCTCATTTACCGTCAACAGGCAAACTTGGTAAACATTTTAAACTGATGAAATTAGCTGGCGCGTACTGGCGTGGAAATTCAAATAACGAAATGTTGCAACGTATTTATGGGACAGCTTGGGCTGACAAAAAACAGCTAGATAATTATCTTGATATGCTTGAAGAAGCTGAAAAAAGGGATCACCGCCGATTAGGAAGAACAATGGGATTGTTCCATATTCAAGAGGAAGCAATTGGTGCAGCGTTCTGGCATCCAAAAGGTTGGGAATTATATAGAAAAGTAAAACAATATATTCGTAATCGTCTCGAGAAAGCTGATTATGTCGAGGTAAATACACCTCTATTAGTTAATCGATCTTTATGGGAGGATTCTGGCCATTGGGAAAAATTTCGAGATTCTATGTTTGTTACTGAAGCGGAAGAAAAATTACTCGCCATCAAGCCAATGAACTGCCCTTGCCACGTTCAAATTTTTCGCCAAGGTACCAAAAGCTATCGTGATTTGCCTCTCCGAATGGCGGAATTTGGCTCTTGCCATCGTAATGAACCTTCTGGTGCCTTACATGGGCTAATGCGGGTTCGTGCATTCACTCAAGATGACGCACACATATTTTGCACCGAAGAACAAATCACGGAAGAAACCAAATCTTTCTGTGACCTCCTTATGGTTGTTTACAAAGACTTTGGCTTCAAAGATGTTATTATAAAATTTTCAGATCGACCAGAGATCCGGGCCGGGGATGATGCAACCTGGGATAAGGCGGAAAATGCCTTAATTGAGGCCGTTGGGGCAGCTGGCTATAAATATGATCTTAATCCTGGCGATGGTGCGTTCTATGGACCCAAACTTGAATTTGTTCTCCGTGACGCGATTGGGCGCGATTGGCAATGCGGAACGCTACAAGTTGATTTTGTTCTACCTGAACGACTCAATGCCGCATATGTAGGCGAAGATGGTGAAAAACACCGTCCTGTAATGCTTCATCGAGCCATACTCGGATCATTTGAACGGTTCCTAGGTATCTTAATCGAACATTATGCTGGACGTTTCCCACTTTGGCTAGCACCACTCCAGATTGTCGTTGCGTCTATTACTGATGAAACAAAGCGTTATGCTAAGAAAGTGTGCACAGATCTCGTGAAAGCGGGCTTAACCGTTGAAACTGATCTTCGTAATGAAAAAATAAATTTCAAGATTCGAGAACATTCCATTGCAAAAGTTCCGATAATTTTAGTTGTCGGCAACAAAGAAGCAAAAGAAAATACAGTCGCTATACGACGGCTTGGTGGAAAAAATCAAGAAATTCTTGCGCTTGAAACAGCAGTTGCTAAACTGGGTAAAGAAGCTATTATTCCAGGCAGTTAGAGTTGTTTATTTTATTTAATTGGGATAAAAAAATTTAGGAGAAAAACCTTCATGTTCCAAAGGGCAAGGCATTGATCAACTGTGTACGTTTTAGCTCTTTGAAAGATGCGGGCTAATAGAAGGAGAAAAAACGAATCGTACACCCAACCGTTAACACAAACCCATCCAAAGTGGGGCCAGCAATTAATGAAGATATCGACGCTGAAAATGTCAGGCTTGTTCTCGCTGATGGAGATATGGCCGGAGTAGTTTCAAAAGAAGAAGCGATTGAACGCGCCTTCGAGGCAGGTCTGGATCTCGTAGCTATATCACCAAATGCTGACCCGCCCGTTTGTAAAATACTTGACTATGGTAAATACAAGTACGAGGCTCAGAAAAAAAAGAATGAAGCCAAGAAAAGGCAAAACGTAATAATCGTAAAAGAAATAAAAATGCGGCCAGGTATTGAGAAGCACGACTACCAAGTTAAATTACGCGCCATGACCAAGTTTATAGGTGACGGAGACAAGGTTAAGGTTACTTTGCGCTTCCGAGGCCGAGAAATGGTCCATCAAGAATTAGGGAGCAAGGTTCTAGATAGAGTTTGCGAAGATATGGATGCAGTAGCTAAAGTTGAACAATTCCCAACGATCGAGGGCCGGCAAATGACAATGGTCCTTTCGCCTAAATAGTGTTCAGCGCCCTATTTTCAATAACCTAAGATCTAGCTGGTTATGCTCCGACCGGCCCACGTTCAGTTGTTTTGTTATCCTCGGTCGCAACCAACTATCCCTGTTTTTATCGCATGAAGCGCAATTAACATAAACAGGCCTTTAAGACAAAATACGAAAGTTTTCGACGCACCACTGAACGTAATCGATAAATATAATATCGTCAGAAGCACTTGCATTACAGCTAATTGATGTTTATAACCCGCGCTTTATTGCGTGGTCTGGTGGAATACTGCATTCCGGGCATACCTAGCCACCAAAACGAGACATTTGTCCATCATTTGATGGCAAATAAAAGTCGCGTAACGTGACAAAAAAGGGAATCAGAAATGCCAAAGTTAAAGACAAAATCAAGCGCTAAAAAGCGTTTTAGCACCACCGCTTCGGGAAGAGTCCGAGGCAATCCGGCTTGTAAAAACCATTTCCTCCGTAGACGCCCACAAAAGATGAAACGCAATACGCGCGGTACGATGATTATGGCAAAAGCTGATGCCAAAAAGATTTTATCTTTCATGCCATACCATAGGGGAAAATAAGGATGTCACGAGCTTTAGGTAAAGTAGCGAGCCGTGCACGACGAAAAAAAGTTGTAGCTATGGCCAAAGGCTATAGAGGCCGCAATAAAAATAACTTTCGTATTTCCAAACAACGGGTTGAAAAAGGGCTACAATATGCTTATCGAGACCGTCGAACCAAGAAACGTAACTTTCGCGCATTATGGATCCAACGTATTAATGCCGGTGCTCGGCTACATGGTATGAATTATTCACAATTTATGAATGGGCTGAAAGAAGCTGGTATCGAACTTGACCGTAAAATATTATCCGATATTGCTA
>CAZXSC010000032.1:0-25130 GCA_964643045.1 uncultured Rhodospirillaceae bacterium | reverse complement strand
TAATAATCTATGCGGTTATGGTTGAAGCCAATATTGCTACTCTTTTTCAAGCCGCCCTCCTCCCCGGGATTCTTGCGGCAGCTGGTTACATGTTGGTGATTGCAATTGTGGTACGGATCAACCCTAAATCGGGGCCCGCCGCCCCTAAAGCCACCCGCAAAGAAAGATGGGAATCTATCTTAGATATCTGGGGTGTATTACTTATATTTTTGTTAGTCATGGGTGGTATTTACACTGGAATCTTTACACCCACCGAAGGTGCTGGCATTGGCTGTGTCGGCACATTTTTGTTGGCTATTACTCGGGGCGGAATGCGCTGGGAAGGTATTAAGGATGTATGCCTAGGAACAGCATCTACAACAGGTCTTATTTTTCTTATTATTCTTGGTGCCGCAATATTTAGCGCATTTTTAGGCTTTACAGAGTTACCTAATGACCTCGCGGAATTCTTCAGAAACTCGGGTCTACCTCCAGTCACTGTCATCATTATGATGGTTGTAATTTATATCCTCCTCGGCTTCATCATGGATAGTCTCTCCATGATTCTTCTTACTGTTCCAATTTTTTGGCCAATTATAGCTGCCCTAGATTTCGGTATGCCAGTCGATGACGTAAAGCTTTGGTTTGGAATTATTTCTCTTATCGTCGTTGAAGTAGGTTTAATAACACCGCCTGTTGGCATGAATGTATTTGTCATTAGCTCCATGGCAAAAGATGTGCCAATGATTGAAACTTTCAAGGGAGTTATTCCGTTCTTCTTGTCCGACGCCGTGCGCGTTTCATTCATCATTTGGCTGCCATCCCTCACACTTATCTTGCCGCATTTATGGGCTTCGGATTAGAATTTAATCTAAAATGTATTCGATAAAATTATTAATATTAATCCCGCGTTAGGTTATAAGAAAATATACTGACTTACTTATCGAACAAAAATTTAGGCTTTGAATGTATAGGCGCCAGTTGCGCAATTAATACCCCCCCCAGAATTAGTGAACAGCCGAAAATTTGTTTTAACTCCAGAAATTGTTCTAACACCAGCCATGCAGTTATTACTGCAAAAACCCCTTCAAGTGAAAATATAACTGCTATTGGCGCGGGAGGAACAAACCGCTGGCCATATACTTGTAAAAGAAATGCTAACCCACTTGAGAGCAGTCCGGCGTAAAGGATTTCCGGCATTTCCATACGAATTCCGTCTAGAGATGATGTTTCAAAAATCAAACTAAAAATTGCAGAAAACCCGGAGACAATTAAACATTGCATTGCCGAAATCAAAAATGGAAAATCGAATAAACGA
The DNA here is from genome assembly GCA_964643045.1 of uncultured Rhodospirillaceae bacterium. GTDB lineage: Bacteria > Pseudomonadota > Alphaproteobacteria > Rhodospirillales > UBA2165 > TMED23. The sequence goes on along the minus strand of CAZXSC010000032.1, from coordinate 23,833 downwards.
ATAACTCTAGATACAAAAACAATATGTAAGGCCCAAAATAACGCCCCGAGTAAGACAAGAAAATCACCTGAATTAAACTCGGCGTTTTCAAAGTTGCTCAAAAAATAACCGCCGATTAAACAAGTAATGACCGATGGCCATATAGACCAATGAGTGGTCTTCGAGTACAAAAAAAATGCAATTACAGGAACAAACAATACATAAAAAATTGTAAAAAAAGCAGCGTTCGCAACATCAGTATACAAAAGCGAATACTGTTGAAGAATACTTGCCAGAAAAAGAGATATACCCACACCAGCCATATTCGGGCCAATCTCAGAAATATTTTCCACAAATACTTTGACGGCCTTGAGCTCAAAAACAAATGCCAAGACAATCAAAACCAAAAAACCTAAGAAAAACCTCGCCGCGTTAAAGGTGAGCGGCCCAATATAGTCCATACCCTGGTCCTGGGCTATAAACGTCGTTCCCCAAATAAACGTTGCTAGTAAAGCAGATAAGATTGAAAGGTTCTTTTCCAAAAAACACAAACCGTGTAGCACAAGAAAGTTAGAGTTTTCCTGAAGGCCCTACTCTAAATCTGTTCGCTGGTTCAAAATCAGATAAATTGGGTTGCCTAGGATCATTTACCCAAAGGGTTCTATCTGGATGCATTCCCGCTCCCAGAACAGCGGGGACTGCAGAACGCCTCATTCTATTAAGCAACCTCGTATCCGCCTGTCCCACTGATGGGTGATTGCCATTATTATTGAATATAGCTTTCTCCCACTCAGACTTTCTTTCATTATATAACTTGGGATCATCTAATTGTTCGCAGTTGATCTCGTTATTATTTAAGTCAACCGCAATATTGTCACCTTCTTTTACAAGCCCAATTGGACCACCCATGGCAGCCTCTGGCCCCACATGGCCAATCACCAAACCGACGGAACCTCCAGAAAACCGACCATCAGTCATTAAGCCAACCACTATATCCCGGTCGCGGCAAATTGCCGTAATCCTAGAAGTCGAATCGAGCATTTCAGGCATACCTGGACCGCCAACAGGACCCTCATATCTAACGACAATCATATCAAAATTTTCTAATATGTCCGGCGTTGATTCTAATGTATCTAAAAGTCTTTGTTCACCATCAAATATCCGAGCCTTACCATTAAATACGTTATCTTCCAGGCCTCCCTCGACTCCAGCCAACTTTAAAATTGCACTAGATTCGGGCGAAAGATTACCTCCTAATACTCTCAAGCCACCAGTTTCCTTAAAAGGATTTTTTACACTGCAAATGACATCACCGTCAGGATCTGGGGGACATAATCGCTCAATTTGCTGCAGGAGGGTTTCACCTGTACAGGTCATTGTCTCTCCATTTAGCAGCCCTGCATTCATCAAATCTTTAACAAAAACTTGTACCCCTCCCATTCTATCAATGTCGACCATAGAATATTTCCCAAAAGGGCGAGCATTTACAATCACCGGCACTACATTCTCCGATAAATGATTGAACTCGGCCGCACTCATAATATCTGCAGAAAAATTCTTGTAGCCAGCTGCGCGAGCCAACTCAGGGGCATGGAGCATAACATTGGTCGAGCCTCCTATTGCCATAGAAACGATAATAGCATTTCTAAGTGATTCTCGCGTTACGATATCTCGCGGCGTAATATTTTTTTCTATCAACTGGGATAAATAGTCAATAAGTTCATTAGGAAATTCATTTACACGGCGCATATCCTGCGACGCTGGGGACACCATATGGAGAGGCTGCATGCCTACCACCCCAATGAAAGTTTGCATCGTATTATACGTAAACATGCCTCCGCAACTCCCAAATCCCGGACACGACTCTAGAGCTATGCGGCGTTTAAGTTCTTCGTCATCACTTCCCGCTATTTGGTAACTTGAAACAATGTCAATAGCGTCACCCGTTTCAGAATCTACCCCAGGCTTTATTGACCCATCTGACATTATTATTGCCGGCCTGTTATGTTCTAAAATCGCCGCCAAAGTACCTACGGGTGGTTTGTCACATGCTACAACGGCTATTACTCCCTCTAAGCCAGTGGCACTTAAATGCTCACACAATGATTCATTGGTTACCTCCCGTCCTATCAATGAATAACGCATTTCCCTCGTACCGTTTCTTATCCCGTCTGATGTCGCTACTGTGAATTCAGGCTGGATTAGTCGCATGTATAATTTTCCAGGTTCAACACCGACACGACCTCGAAGCGCCTCGTGAATAACTTCAACCTTTCTAGCTACTCCCATATAGCATTGGGAGTCGCCTTTATTCCCAACCACCCCTACCGAGGGTTCATGAATTAAGTCAAGGTCGGTTCCCAACTCCCGGGCGATACCAAAAGTTTGAGAATTTCTACCAGGATTATTGTCAATTAATACTGTCCTAGATTTCTTCATTTTCTCTCCAACAATTCAGCGAAACCCAAATTCCACAAATATTGGCGTTTTGCAATCGCGCACCAACGCTTTGGGGTGTAAATACGTCATATAAACTCTTTTAAGTCTAAATGCATTGAAAATCGGTTGGCCACAAATTTTGCTATTCCAATTATTCATACCTTATTATTTTACGGATTCAATATCTATCCTGAAAAACATACCTAAATCTATCTTGAAAAACATGCCTAAATAAAAATGCAAACAAATCCGTCTTGTTTAATTTACCGAAGAATTATAACTATTTTCCAGGCGCTTCTGGTTTTCTTTATCCAACTGCCTCAATTGACTATCAAAATCAATAACACGCTGTATTCGATCCTTTCGTCGTTCTGCCCTAAGACGACGACTTAAGCGACGAACGCCCCACAGTGCCAAAATTAAAAACAAAGCCCCACCGGCTCCAACAAGAATAAATGCAGTTACTTGCCTTCCATAAAACACCTCTGTCGTCACAACAATACCCCAAAATCCAATGGTAATAATAGCAGATGCTCCAACGGCTAGAATTTTCGTCAAAAACCAACTATCCTGACTCAAGATACGTTCAGCATCCCGAATCCCGTTTGTAAATTCATTCACAGCCATTTCTTGCCAGCGCTTAAAAGAAATTCCACTATCGTCGGAGCGTCCTTCTCTTATAAAGCTTTCCAGCCGTTTCACTATTAACACGGCACGTTGTTCGGCGGTTGGGTTATTAACCAGCCACAATTTATTTTTGCCTTGCTCATCCAAAATACTCTAGTGTCCTCTTTTGCGTATTCTTCCACACTAACATGCCACACAAGTATGGTTAGCAATGTATCTGATTAAGTATTAAGTATTAAGTATTAAGTATTAAATATCATCCCTTCGCTCATCAACGCCTTCAGGATCTTGATGGATAAGAACTTCAGTATTAGGAAAGGCAGCCTCCACCATATACATTACCTCATCAGCAATTTCATGCGCCTCAGCAAGAGAAATATTTTTGGGCATTTCTGCATGAAATTGTATAAATGAATTAGGCCCAGATGAACGGGTACGCATATCATGCACGCTTATCACTTTTTCATGGCTTTCTGCTATTTTTTTGATTCGATCCCGGTCTTCATCCAGAAATTCTCTGTCCATTAAAACGTCTAGTGCCTGCAACCCAATTTTATACGCACCAAACGCCATATAAAAAACAATTAATAACGCAAAAATAGGATCGGCCAGAAACCAGCCTAAATTTGCAGAAAGGATCAACGATACGATAACTGCTAAGTTTACAAATATATCGGCTCGATAATGGAGGGAATCGGCCTGTATTGCCCCAGACTTAGTTTTCTTAACCACGTAAGATTGAAATCCAACCAATAGTAAAGTCATCACAATGGAAATAACCATGACAAAAATACCTGCATTGCTATTCAAAACTTCCTGCGGCTTAATAAAACGTTCAATTGACTCAAGAAAAAGAAACACACCAGAACCCGCAATAAATGCGGCTTGGGCCAAACTAGCTAAAGACTCGGCCTTACCATGACCAAACCTGTGCTCTTTATCGGCTGGTTGCAAGGCATGGCCGACCGCTATTAAGTTTACTATTGATGCTCCAGCATCAAGGATTGAATCCACCAAAGAAGACAATAAGCTAATAGAATCGGTGGCAAACCAAGCACCCATTTTAATAAAGATTAAAAGTGAAGCGACTGCAACTGACGCATATGTTGCCTTCCGCATAAGGCCTGCATACTCTGTTTCATTAAATTCAAGATCTCCCGTTAAATTTTTTTCAGTATCGCTCATCTATGGTCAACTCCTGTTCTCAAAGGAAATCCAGAGTGTCATGGGTAAAGTCTGTCTATTTGCCAGCCACGGTTGGTTCGATTAAATACAAACCTGTCATGTAACCGAGAATATTTCTCTGCCCAGAACTCAACTTTCGTATGATTAACCCTGTACCCCCACCAAAATTTTGGCCGCGGCACTTCCGTATCCTTAAATTTTGCTGTGAATTCGGCAACTCGCTTCTCGAGTTGATCACGGCTTTCCAAAATCCGCGACTGCTTTGAAGCCCATGCTCCAATTTGGCTAGATCGGGACCGGCTATTGAAATATAAATTAGCATCTTCTTCAGATATTTTCTCAACGCCACCATCCACACGCACTTCACGTCCCAAGGACTTCCAATAAAAACAAAGCGAGGCTTGGGGATTTTCTGATAAATCAAGACCTTTTTGGCTCTTTGAATTAGTATAAAAAACAAAGCCATCATTATTCACGGCCTTTAACAAAACCATGCGTACCGAAGGCTTGCCCGACTTGTCGGCAGTAGCCAAAGCACAGGCGTTTGGGTTTACAGGCTCTTTAGAGGCCGCCTCTTTTAACCATTCGTTAAAAAGAGCTACGGGCTCATCTGTTTGCAGCGCAAAATTCTCGTCAATTCTATTTTTTTTCTTCAAAAACTTCTATTCCAATTTGTTAAGAAAGATTTTATAATAAAGTATATTTTAGAAATGTAGATCTTATCTTATTGATATAGGAAAATCAGTGATTGTAGCAAATTAGACACAAACTAAAATACATTTTCCTCAAATAATTAACCTAGGAACAAGGATATGAGAACCCCTAAACTAATTGTAATTTTATCTGCTTTATCGATTCTATCAGCTTGTGCAGAAAATCAAAACAATCAGAAACAAACGATTGGCACCATTCTTGGTGCTGGCCTTGGGGCGCTCGTCGGATCCCAAGCCGGAAAAGGGAAAGGTAAGTTAGTAGCTGTGGCGATTGGTACATTAGGAGGAGCATTCGCCGGTAGCCAATTGGGAAAAGCTCTTGATGATATTGACCGATTAAAGGCTAATGAAGCTCAGCAAAGTGCGTTAGAAAATAATAAGGATGGGGTTGGTTCGACCTGGAAAAATCCAAATACCGGGAATAGTGGCCGTGTCACTCCCACACGTACGGCCAGCAATGAAAAATCTGGTGAAGATTGCCGAGAATATGAGCATGAGATAGTTGTTGATGGAAAAAAAGAAATGGTCAAAGGAACAGCATGCCGCCGACCGGATGGCTCATGGCGAGTGATCAATTAAAATAGAGATATCTCAATAATTAAACGGTTTGAAATCATTTGTCATAAATTGTGATATGGTTTAAGTGAATAGGTAAAGCTTTTACGTTGCTATTACGGGCAAGAAACAGCATAAAACGAAGGTATAATTAGGCTATAGGATCTATAATTTAATTTTAATGATGATCGTATAGCCATTGCTATTAAAAATTAACATTACTGTTAACAACTGCCTCCAAATAGAATTACACGGTATCTTGAGGATTTAATGGTTAATTCAATGGGTCATATGACTGGCAAAAAAGGACTGGTTATGGGTGTTGCCAATAATCGTTCAATTGCCTGGAATATAGCGAAAGCAGTATCAGATCAGGGCGGAGAACTCGCTTTTACATACCAAGGAGACGCATTGCTAAAACGTGTAGTACCCCTAGCTGAATCCATCAACTCTGATTTTGTCTTGCCTTGTGACGTGACCGAGAGTGCTAGTATTAAAAATGTTTTTGATCAAATTCAAGAAAAATGGGGAAAACTTGACTTTGTATTACATGGGATTGCCTTTTCGGACAAAGACGAACTTTCCGGAAAGTACCTTGATACTACCGCCGATAATTTTAACCGAACGATGCAAATTTCCTGTTACTCCTTTACTGCGATTTGTCAAAAAGCACAACACCTTATGAAAAATGGTGGATCCATACTAACCCTAACCTACGCGGGCTCTGAGCGCGTGATGCCACATTACAATGTAATGGGTGTCGCTAAAGCGGCCCTTGAAGCAAGCGTACGATATCTAGCAGAAGACCTTGGTAGTGAAAATATACGGGTAAATGCATTGTCTGCCGGTCCGATGAAAACGCTCGCTGCTTCAGGAATTGGAGATTTTCGCTATATTTTAAAATGGAACGAGCACAATTCACCTCTTCGCCGCAATGTTTCTCCTAAAGATGTCGGCGGTTCGGGTATGTATTTGCTAAGCGATCTATCTTCCGGCGTAACCGGAGAGGTTCACCATGTCGATTGTGGATATAACATTGTTGGTATGAAAGCCGCGGATGCTCCAGATCTCACAGTTAAATAAAGCTAAAATTAAGTAGATGACAAATGTCAGGAAATAGTTTTGGTAAACTTTTTAAATTTACTACTTTTGGCGAAAGCCACGGACCCGCGATCGGCTGCTTAATCGATGGTACTCCACCAAACATTCAATTAAACGAAGAAGATATACAAGTCTGGTTGGATAAACGTAAGCCAGGTCAATCAAAATTCACCAGTCAACGGAATGAAGCTGATAAGGTAAGGATCTTGTCAGGGGTTTTTGATGGTAAAACCACTGGCACTCCTATTGGCCTGATGATAGAAAATGTTGATCAACGACCAAAAGATTACGATGACATAAAGGACCTCTACAGACCAGGCCATGCAGATTACACATATCATAAAAAATATGGTAATCGCGACTATCGCGGATCCGGCCGTGCCAGTGCTCGTGAAACTGCTAATCGAGTCGCTGCTGGTGCAATTGCTAGAAAAATACTGGGCAATTCAGTCAAAGTGCAGGGTGCGATGATCCAAATTGGAAAAATAAAAATCGATCATAATAATTGGGATTGGAACGAGGTGAATAATAATGATTTCTGGTGTCCCGATCCAGATATAGTCCCCGAGTGGGAGAATTATCTCGATAACGTTCGCAAATCAGGATCATCAATCGGTGCTGTCATTGAAATTAGAGCAAGTGGAATACCTGTGGGGATCGGTAGTCCAGTTTATGACAAAATCGACGCTGATATTGCAAAGGCCTTGATGAGTATTAACGCCGTCAAAGGCGTTGAAATTGGGGCAGGTTTTGCCGCCGCTGAACTTAGTGGCGAAGAAAATGCCGACGAAATGTGCATAACAGACGATGGCATAGCGTTTAAATCAAACAAAGCTGGTGGAATCATCGGTGGTATTTCAACGGGTCAAGATATTATCGCACGATTTGTAGTCAAGCCAACTAGCTCAATTAGAACCCCGCGAAAAACTGTCACGACTTCGGGAAAGGCTGCTGAAATTTCAACGAAAGGACGCCACGATCCCTGCGTCGGTATTCGGGGAGTGCCAATTGGTGAAGCCATGGTTGCTTGTGTACTCGTTGACCATACGTTGCGCCACAAAGCACAATGTGAATAAAGTGATGGAAGCATATGCCTCAGCCTGATCACATCGTCCGCATACCCCTGCCAGAAATTGAGGAATTGGACGACGACACGAAGAAATATTTCGCCATCTGCGAAGAAAAGCTCGGATTGATACCGAATGTATTGAGGGCATTTACAGGAAACATCGAAAAATTTCGCACTTTTACGAATTTTTACAACCAGCTCATGCTGGACGAAGTTAATTGCCAACTTACTAAACTAGAACGAGAAATGATAGCGGTTGTAGTGTCATCAGCAAACCGTTGTTATTACTGCCTTGTTGCCCATGGACAAGCTGTTCGGCAACTTTCAAAGGACCCTCAACTAGGTGAAATGCTAGTGATGAATTATAAAGTTGCAGAATTAGATGAACGAACCCGAACAATGCTCGACTTTGTATGGAAGCTTACGAAGACCCCCGAAAATATTAATGAGAATGATCGCGAGCTGTTGAGGCAAGTTGGTTTTATTGAGCAAGAAATTTTTGATATTTGTGATATTACCGCTTTCTTCAACTACACGAACCGTATGGCCCATGGTTTAGATATGATGCCAAATACTGACTATCATAATAAAAATCGATAAACCACAAGAAATTCGGCCTTAGCGAAAGGACCAAAATAGACCCGATGCAAATTTCAAAAATCGATCGGCAACGGTCCACCGAGCAAACATAAATGATGCTGAAAATATGACTATTTTGGTTGATCCGAAAGGATCAACCAATTAAACCAATCACAAAAACATCAAAATATTCAGGCACCTAAAATGAATTCCAATCAATTACATGAATCATCTTACAACTGAATGCCACCAAACTAGGAACGCTGAGCCGCAATAAAGAACTCTATATTTCCCTCAGGCCCCTTTATTGGGCTCTTCTCAATTCCTACCACTTCCCAATTATGAATGCGTGTAAACCAATCCGATATCCGATTACAAACTTCATCATGAATTTCTGGATTTCGTACGACACCTTTTTTTCCAACCTGGTCCTTATTAACCTCAAATTGTGGTTTAATTAGTGCTACCAATCTCGCACCTGATCTTGCCAATTTCATCGGCGCAGGTAGTAAAGTTCTCAACCCTATAAAGCTAGCATCGCAGCTAATGAAGTCAATCTCATCTGGTACCTCTTGATCTGTAATATACCGTGCGTTGCAACGTTCCAGAACAACGACCCTTTTATTATTCCGTATTTTCCAATCTAACTGCCCGTGCCCAACGTCAACTGCATAAACTTTAGAGGCTCCATTACGTAGCAGCACATCGGAAAACCCTCCAGTTGAAGCACCTATATCGAGACATATCAGATCACATACGCTGAATTGAAATTCTTCAAGTGCACTTGCTAGCTTGACACCTCCACGTGAAACCCAAGGATGATCAGCAGCTTTAAGCTTCAGAAGCATATTTTCTGGTATTTGTGCACCTGCCTTCTCCAGCCGCCTATTATCACTATAAACCAAGCCTGCCATAATCAAGGCTTGAGCACGGCTGCGCGATACTGCTAGCCCTTGGTCAACTAGAACTTGATCCAATCTTCGTTTTATTACTTTCGCCATAAGATTATTAGTTATGCGCTGGCGGGAGTTACTTCACCATGAATATTTGTTGATTCCCCGAGTGCTCCGAGAGCTGTAGCTACAATATTAGAACGCTTTAATCCAGCTAGATTATACTGCATTTCCGGTTTATCATGATCAATGAAAACGTCGGGTAAAGTCATTGCACGAAATTTTAACCCCTTGTCAAAAATACCCTCGTTGGCTAAATATTGCATAACATGTGCAGCAAAACCACCAATGGCACCCTCTTCAATAGTAATTAATACTTCATGTTCTTTAGCTAACCGACGTATCATAATGTGATCAAGTGGTTTTGCGAAACGTGCATCAGCAACCGTTGTAGACCAACCCAGGGAAGCCAGTTCGTCCGCAGCCTCGAGCACCTCGCGCAAACGGCCGCCCAGAGACAAAAGCGCAACCGACGTGCCATCCCGTATAATCCGCCCCTTACCTATTTCCAGTGGCTGTCCAACTTTCGGAATATCAACGCCGAGCCCCTCACCTCTAGGATAACGAAAAGCTGAAGGGCGATCATCAATTTTGACCGCCGTCGCCACCATATGCTTAAGCTCTGCCTCATCGGAAGCTGCCATAACAACAAATTCTGGCAAGCAAGCTAGATATGTAATATCGAATGAACCAGCATGAGTAGCACCATCCGCACCTACAAGTCCGGCCCTATCAATAGCAAATCGTACTGGCAATTTTTGTACCGCTACATCATGAACAACCTGATCATAGGCACGTTGTAGGAAAGTCGAATAAATTGTTACAAAAGGTTTATAACCTTCAGTAGCCATACCAGCAGCAAATGTAACCCCATGCTGCTCCGCAATCCCAACATCAAAAGTCCTTGCAGGAAAGGCTTTGCCAAATTTATCAAGACCCGTACCTCCAGGCATAGCCGCTGTGATGGCTACAATTTTTTCATCTTTCTCAGCCTCCTGAATTAGCGCATCAGAATAAACGCTTGTATAGGAAGGGGCGTTTGATTCTGGCTTATCTTGTTTACCTGTCACAACATCAAATTTTGAAACACCGTGATATTTGTCCGCCGACTCCTCTGCCGGTTGGTAACCACGACCCTTTTGGGTTACAATGTGGAGCAAAACAGGACCACTATCATCGGCATCACGTAAATTTTTTAGCAATGGAAGAAGATGATCTATATTATGCCCATCAACCGGGCCAATATAAAAAAATCCCAGCTCCTCAAAAAGCGTACCACCCGTCAAAATTCCCCGAGCATATTCTTCGGCACGGCGAGCAGTCTCTTCAAATCGGCGGGGAAGTTTTTCGGCTATTTCTTTGGCAAAATGGCGAATTGACTGATAGGACTTCGAGGAAATCAACCGTGATAAATAAGCACTCATCGCTCCAACGGGCGGTGCGATAGACATGTCGTTATCATTTAAAACAACAATTAATTTTGAGTTGGTAAAGCCGGCATTGTTCATTGCCTCATAAGCCATACCTGCACTCATGGCGCCATCTCCAATCACTGCAATTACATTTCTCTTTAATCCGTCCAAATCGCTGGCAACCGCCATACCCAACCCAGCTGAAATCGAAGTTGAGCTATGTGCAGCACCAAACGGATCGTATTTGCTTTCCGTACGCTTGGTAAAACCCGAGAGACCTCCACCTTGACGCAATGTGCGGATACGATCCCGACGACCAGTCAGAATTTTGTGTGGATAAGCCTGGTGACTGACATCCCATATTAAACGATCGTAAGGTGTATCAAAAACATGGTGAAGTATTACACTTAGTTCAACAACTCCCAAACTTGCACCAAGATGTCCACCAGTTATAGACACGGCATCAATTGTTTCGGCACGAACCTCATCCACTAGTTCCTTTAACTGATTCACTGAAAAGTCACTTATATCTGTGGGCCTATTAATCTTATCCAATAAAGGTGTCTTACTAGTTTTCGCCAAAATATCCCTCACTTAAAACTCAATTTAATAATTTATCGAAAATAAACACTAATTCTCACGCTGAACTATAAATCGCGCCAAGTCACGCAAAAGATCTCCTTTTTCTTCAAAAATCTCAAGATGTTTAATTGCTTGTTCTGACAAAATTTCAGCTTGCTCACGGGCACGTTCTGACCCAATCAAAGAGACAAAAGTCGCTTTACCTGCTTTCGCATCCTTATTAGTCATTTTTCCAACCGTTTCTTGGTTGCCTTCGACGTCCAGCAAATCATCCGTAATCTGAAACGCCAATCCAATATCATAGGCATAAGCATTCAGCAAATGCCGCTGTGTTTCACTCGCTTTTCCTAAAATAGCACCTGACTGACACGCACAATTAATCAATGCCCCAGTTTTAAGTCGTTGGAGTCGGGTGATTTCAGGTAGACCTAGTTTATTATTTTCAGCTATCAAGTCCAACATTTGCCCACCAACCATGCCTTGAGCTCCAATTGCTCTGGATATTTCTATCATCAAATCACACCTAACCTTTGACGAATCGTGAGTATCCATATTCGCTATTACTTCAAACGCTAAAGTAAGCAGAGCATCGCCTGCAAGAATAGCGGTAGCTTCGTCAAATTTTATGTGGCACGTAGGCACCCCTCGTCTAAGATCATCATTATCCATTGGTGGCAAATCATCATGGATTAACGAATAAGTATGTATCATTTCTATGGCCGCCGCAACGCGTTCAGAACACGATCGAGAAACATTAAACAAATCAGCAGTCGCAATCACTAAAAACGGCCGTAACCGCTTCCCACCAGCCATCACCGAATATTTCATTGCCTCAAAAACTTGAGACTCGGGCCCTTCGTTAAAAGGTATCAGTTTTAAAAGGGCTGTTTCAGTTGCTGCGCCAACATCACTTAAAGCGTCTTTAAATTCGATCAAAAAATCTTCCCTTATCTTTTATGAAATATCCATAGAATCAACGGTGATATTTCCATCAGTCCCAACCGTTATTTTTTCGATACGTGTCTTAGCTTCACTTAATTTAACTTCGCAATGCCTTTTTAACAATGCGCCGCGTTCATACGACTCAATGGCTTTATCAAGCTTACCGGTTCCATGCTCAAGATTCTCGACAATCTCATCAAGTTCAAGTAATGCTTCTTCAAAGCTCATTTTTTTTATATCTATAGGAATTTTCGTCTCAATTTTCTTCTCAACCATCAAGTCAAACTCCTTTCTTATTTTTTAAAATAATCACTAGCGATTTGTTACCACGCGAACAAATGTATTAAATTAAAATAGCTCGCAAAGGAATTATGCATCCATCAGTGCGGCAACATGAACCCCCACACACTCAACTAAAGCATCTAAATCATACCCCCCTTCAAGGGTTGACACTAATCTTCCCGAACAACATTCTTCTGCTAGGTGTAGCAGCTCATCAGTCACCCAAAAAAAATCTGCCGTTTCAACGTTCAGTTGACATAATGGATCTTGTATATGAGCATCAAAACCAGCTGATAAAAGTAATAAATCAGGATTGAATTTTCGGAGTTCCGGCAGAATTATATCACTATAGGCTTTCCGAAATAATTTTGACCCGCTTCCTGGTTTAAGCGGAACGTTGACAATATTGCCTACACCAGTTTCTGATGCTGATCCCGTTCCCGGATAAGCAGGATATTGATGACTAGAACCATAAAATAAGCCTGGATCGTCTTCAAACATATGCTGAGTACCATTTCCATGGTGAACATCAAAATCAATAACAGCTACTTTTTCAATGCCATGCTTTTTCTGCGCATACTTAGCAGCAACAGCTACATTATTAAAAATACAAAATCCCATCGCCCGAGACTGTTCAGCATGGTGTCCTGGGGGTCGCATGGCGCAAAAAGCGTTTCGGGCTAATCCACCGAAAACATCATCTACTGCAGCGCAAATTCCTCCCGCGGCTCTTAATATGGCCTCACCTGAACCTGGTGATAAAATAGTATCCGGATCCAGCTGAACATATCCTCTGTGTGGTACTGCGTCCAATATATAATCGATATAAGCCTGGTCATGAATCAGAGAAAGTATTTCCACCGAGGATTCGGGCGACTCTTTGTGAATCAGATCTTTAAAACTCACTTCATCCAGTTTTGATTTTATTGATATTAAACGATCCGGTGATTCAGGGTGATAATCACCTGGCGCATGACCTATACAAGCAGGATGATAATATAGGCGTGTCGTCATAAATCTTCTTCCTCTAAATTCTTCTACATTACGCGCAAAATCTTGTTCTAAAGCAAGGCTAATTATATTTAAGCCTTATACATCGCCAAGAGCTTTAGTAAACAGAAATTCTGAAGTGCCTAAGCCTACTTTATTTCAATTATTCTTAAGTTATAAAAATTAGCTCTTTAAAAATATATCCGCCTATCTATCCTCATATTTTGCGGGCAACACTTCTCATGCACAAAATAATTCAAGTGGTATTTGTTTCAAAACGAGTTAAAATGCAAATCTAAATATTACCCAAAAAAAAGAAGCTGCACTATGCTTTTTCGTCAATTTTTTGATAGTGAATCTTGTACTTACACCTACTTACTCGCTGCTTCACAAGGAACCGAGGCAATAATTATTGATCCTGTTTTAACTAAAACCGATCATTATCTTGAACTCATCGATCAGTTAGATCTTAAACTTGCCAAGGCTATTGATACGCATCTACATGCCGATCACATGACAGCGCTTGGTGCTTTACGGGATAAAACAAAATGCATCACTGTCATGGGGAAACAAAGCAATGTGGACGTTGTCTCAATGCGTGTCGAGGATGGAGACAAGATTGAAATCGAAGGTTTATCTTTAGATGCCATTTATACACCAGGACATACGGACGACTCATATTGCTTTTATTTGCCTGGAATGGTTTTTACGGGAGACACTCTCTTGATCAGAGGGACGGGCAGAACTGACTTTCAGAACGGCAATGCATTGGATGCCTATGATTCACTGTTTAACAAGTTACTACAGCTACCGAACAAAACTTTAATTTATCCAGGCCACGACTACAAAGGCGATTGCTGCAGTACCATTGGGGAAGAGAAAAACTTCAATCCAAGGTTGCAGATTAGTTCTCCTGAAGAATATGCAAGTATTATGGATAACCTTAACCTACCCACTCCAGAATTAATGGATGTTGTCGTCCCCAAGAACCGCAAAATAGGTATAGCGCAAAAAGCTCCTGAATTGGCCGAATATACAGTGTCAGCAAAAGAACTACTTTTGCAAACCACTAAACAAAAAAATATTCTGTTCATTGATCTTAGAGAGGAAACTGAACGCAGAAAAATTGGAGTCATCCCAAATTCTGTTCATGTTCCTTATAAAAACCTAACCGACCTGATTAGGCCCGGTGGGTTTATTCAGGCTCTAACGCATCGGTCTAAACCAGAATTGATGCTTTATTGTGCCTACGGGGAAAGATCCGCAATGGCATTAAAAAAAATCCAAGCGGCAGGATTCGAAAACACCAGGCATTTGGGGGGTGGGATCAGGGCGTGGATCAATGCGAATGGCCCAATCGAGGGGAAAAAAAACATTAGTCTTGATCAACCAAGCACGTAACGCTCAACCCCATTTTCATCATTACGACGCATAAGTTTACCTTCATATTCTAAATGACGAATATGTGCCATTGTTTCACCTAATGCAAAGAACTTGCCATGAATGTCAAGCTCTTGGGGAAAAAGGATCGCAGAGATCTCCAACCCAGATAAAGGTTTCTTGCAAGCTTTCATTACAAGCTTAAGACGTTCGCTATGGTGAGCTATATATTGATCGAGTCTATCATGAAGCCCTATAAACGGGCGATTATGACTGGGTAAAACAGTAACTGTATTTGGCAACTGGCGCAGTTTTTCGTTACTTTTGAGAAAATCTGAAAGTGGATTAGCCTCTGGTTCATAAGCATGCACCATAATTGTTGGAGTTATTTTAGGAAGAACTTGATCACCAGCGATTAACACATCTAACTCAGGACAATAAAGGCATGCATGTTCTTGAGAGTGCCCTAAACCAACAATTACATTCCAATTCATCCCAGAAATTGTGATTACAGACCCGTCTCTTAAACGATCAAATTGAAATGGTAAACTACTATAGAATTTATCTGCTGCCATAATATGAGATCCATAATCTTCGAATTCATCTGGATTTCCGCCGACACGAATAAAGTAATCGTAATAGGTTTTTTTGTCCTTCATATTACCGGTCGCAATCATCCGGCCAAAAGTCCATTCCTCACGGGTAATGACTAATTTTGCTCCATATTCTCGTTGGATCCAGCCACCTAATCCAATATGATCTGGATGGGCGTGAGTGCAGATCAAACGGGAGATTGATTTACCATTGAGATTGTTATTAAAAATAATCCGCCAAAGCTCTTTTGTACGATCATCGTTAATCCCGGTGTCCACTAGGGTCCAGCCATCTTCCTCTTCAATCATCCACAAGTTGATATGGTTTAAACGAAATGGAAGAGGCATTCTTATCCATAAAATGCCTGGAGATATTTCATAGACGTCCCCTAGTTCAGGGATATGATCTGTCAAAAACTTTATGCCTTTGGCCATAGAACGCTTATACATCTCTCAGAAAAAATCTGCGTGGTTTAAACTAAAATTTTAAAGCCGGAGTAAAAATACAATACCAAATTACTCAATTTAGGTTTTCCGGCGGCAGGCTAAGACGGATCCAGGCCAACTCTTGCTTAATTGCTTCCAGACTAGGTTTGTTCGGGGCACTCATCGCTTCATTTATGATTTCAATTCTTACTCCAGCAGGCAATCTTTCCAAATTCTCAAGGAATAGGAATTTAATAGAAGGACGAATTGTATCTGAATTTAATAAACCTAGAATCAATCGTTTTCGAATATCGACACGCAGATTACCAGCTTCAGATAGCTCAAAAAATTCAGCAACAAAAGTACGCGGATTTATAATACCATCGATTAACTGTCGCAGATTCTCTTTCAAAGCCTCAGTATATCGCTTACGACTAAGTGAAACAAATTGTCTAGCATTACGGTGAACCTTGCCAATTACCTTCGGGTTAAAAGCACTCTCCGTTACCAGTCCAACACATTGCTTAACAGCAGGGTGTTTTGACGTTTGGCCCAGCATGCTAAAAACCTCCGTAACAAGCGATGTTCGTTGCGACATCACACTCATACGGACAGCCGCAGAAACTGACATAGGGGAATCCGGATCACGCGATGCAACCATCGCTAATGGCAAAGGATCTTCCAAACTCTGCAAATCAATATCTACATTGAGCAAGTGTTCAGGCATCAACAGTTTTTGATCTCCATCCGGCACCACGAGTGGCAAGTGGTTTTGATATTTCTCCTTCAGATCGAGAGCCAGTTCCAATCCCTCCTGGGTAAACCCCAGATTATTTTTTTTATCCAAATGTTCGGCTTCGGAAACACACCCTGATTCACCAGAACTAAGCTCATTTTTCATACATTCACCCACTTTAGTCTTGGTTTTCTATCTAAGAACATCGCACCTTGTTAATTACCGTGCCCTTCAGAATTTGTTATGTGAGAATTGAACTATGGCCGAAAAGTATTTCAAAAGTATTTATAAATACGAATTACTTTTATATATACTCAATTCTCTAGAAGCGCATATGCCCTTTATTGAAGCAAAGTTGGCTCAAAAACGTTCCACCAACAGCAGCTCCGCTGAAATTTGACTAAGCAACTATCAATAATATTAAAAAATATTCAAAAAAAACCCCAGAATTCTCGAACTTAGACCTCTAGGTTAAAATAATTGTACGATAATCCAATAATACGAATTATATTTGTCACCGATACTGAGAATGGTGCCTGTTTTACTGATCGTTGGTAAAGGAGTTCTTTAAATGCAATGCATCTGCAGGAATTGCAGCTTTCAGCTTATTGCTAAACAAATTGGTGTACGTTGTCCTAAATGCAGCTCTACGCGCTTAATTAACCATCCTGAGTTGAATAGCCTTTATATCGCCCATGTTGACTGTGATGCATTTTACGCAAGCGTTGAGAAACGCGATAATCCAAAGTTGAATAATAAACCAGTGATTGTCGGCGGTAACAAACGTGGGGTCGTAGCGGCCTGTTGTTATATAGCTAGAATTAAAGGTGTTCATTCTGCAATGCCGATTTATAAGGCCTTAGAGGCCTGTCCAAATGCAGAAGTTATAACGCCAAATATGGAGAAGTATACCAGAGTAGGACAGCAAATAAAAAAGCTTATGCGGCAGACTACTCCACTGGTTGAATCCATTTCGATAGATGAAGCGTTCATTGATCTTACCGGAACCGAAAAGATTAATAACGGAAACCCGGCCAAGACTTTGATAAATTTGACCGCAAGCATTGAAAAAGAAATTGGTATTACAGCATCTGTCGGTCTTAGTTATAACAAATTTCTAGCTAAAACTGCCTCAGATATTGACAAGCCTCGAGGATTTTCAATTATTGGTAAAACTGATGCTCTTAGCTTTTTAGAACCCCTCCCAGTTGGATCGATTTGGGGGGTGGGCAAATCAATCAGGAGTCAACTTGAAAAAGATGGTTTATCGACGATTGGCGAATTACGCGAAATAACAGAGCAAGAACTGACACAAAAGTATGGTAAAATCGGTAAACGCTTATTTTACCTTGCACGCGGTGAAGATAACCGAACAGTTCAAGCAGACACTAAAGCAAAAAATATATCAGCAGAAACTACATTTCCGAAAAACTTACAAAACTTAGAAGACCTTCTGCATCGCTTATGGCCATTATGTGAAAAGGTTTCAAACCAACTTAAAAATAGAGATTTAGCCGCTGGCAAAATTACCATCAAACTAAAAACCAGTAGATTTAAAATTTTATCACGCTCTCACACATTACAGCAGCCAACAAAATTCGCAGAAGTACTTTATCAAACATCTAAAACTTTGTTAAAATCCGAAGCTAATGGCACATCCTATCGTTTAATTGGTATTGGCGTGAGCGCGTTTGTTGATCCTAAACTAGCGGACCAACCCGACCTTTTAGGTAATAGCAACGAACACATTGCCAAAATAGAAGATACATTAGATATTGTAAGAAAAAAATTTGGTGCCAAATCTATAAAAAAAGGTAGAAATTTTTTAATAAATTAAGAAGTTTTTCTGCACAAACAATAAAAACCTGTTTTCAAACAAGATTCTACAGAAAATAAGGGGCTAATCTTAACAGCCTATATTTCTTTAATCAGCAAGGACTTTCTTTAATCAACTCAACTTGTTCTAGACGCGCTTCAACGGAATAATTACCAAATTCCTGCAAAATACGTGAGACTATTCCATCCGCACGCAATTCAACGTCGAGCTCAAACTGAGGGATCTGCATTTTACTTTTTATAGAGAAATAAGCGACCCGTATATTCCAACTAACCATGTTTCCTATGATTTTTGTTAATTTTGATGAGAGATTATCCCCTTCGCGCGCAACTCCAACAACACCGCTTGCTTCATATGGGTTTTCTAGAGTAGCCCCATCAAACGCAAAGGTTACCACATGCTTTTTCTCTCTCATAGCGCTATTAATAAGGTTTTGAATATAGGCTGTTGGAAATAGAGTCCTTTTCGGCAACTCTATTTGAAATGGGTAGGGTTTTGTATACGTAACTCGACCGTTCAATCCAACACCGTTTAAAATGGCAATTCCCCTGATTTCTTCAATCAGTTTTTCATTAATCTTTTCGTTAAAACGAAAGTCAAAATATAATCCATCCTTAGACTCCCATGTTGTCATTGAACGAATAGTTTCAGTTTCTGGTTGATCTTCATGTTTAAAACGGAGATAAATCTTACTCTCAACAAACCAACCATCGCACTGATCTGTAAAATCATATATCATGACCCCACGCGTTTCTCGCAAATCAACGTCGCCTGAGTTTCTAAGAACGTGCATTGAATACATCGCCCGATGAGGAGTCAAAGGCTTGACTAAATCGGCCGCACTGACAATTGACGATAATCCATTCGGAAGAATTAAAATTAGTATGAAAAGACCATTTGTAAGTCGCAATAAATCACCCAGTTGTTTCGCAAATAATTAACTTATATACATGACACAAGATCGACAATGCTCCTCCTAATAAAAACCAGAGGATAAGTGATATGCTATGATGAAACATAACCATATGTCTGAGTAAAATCAGTAACAGAATAAAGAGAAGAAAACAAAATTTAGTAACTACATATTCGCGTCAACAAAACATCGCAACTGTTGAGTCAAACTATAATAAAACGGGTTGAATACTATTGACCTTATTAAGAGACTAAATGTGGAGCAAAAGTCTGTTTATTCAAAAGCCTGGTTCACATAGTATTTTTTATTCAACGCTATCTCTTGGGTAATTTCAGATCCCCCAAAAACTAAATCTTTTGAAGAAGGTTGCGCCATATCAAAGCTGTAGAAAATTTCATCAACGTTATACTTAGAGATTTGGCTTTCAATAAGTTCAGAAGCATCAGCTATCCGTATAGCACTGAAACCAAGGTCCGGGTGATTTTGACATACAGATGAAGGATCCATCCGAGCAATGAAACGATGTAACGCACAATCTTGTCCAGCTATCAACGACAAACCATGATCGGTCAAAGACTTTTTGGTCGTGACGTAACTCGCTCCATCTATTGCCCATGACACCGCGGATACGCTAGCAGGAAGCGAGCAACCACCAAGTAAGAAAGAAAAACAAATAATAGAACAGAACGGCAATGTTCGCCGCATAACGCACCTTCCAATGGCTCCAGAATACTTATTTAAAGACTATTTTAACTACTTTTAGTAAAATTACCCTTAATGGGAAGAACAATTCTAGTCAAAAAAATTATGCTACTCTTTACCTTGGACTAGCAATACAAAGATTTCAGAAACTTCTATTTTTTGTTATCGAATACCCTAGGTAGTGGTTGTAATCTACATCACCCACAAGGACTAAGGATTCTTATTATCTTTTCCCCTCTTAATACCGGTCTTGTTAAATTCCGTCTTTATCTCTTTTGGTAAATCAGGTTTAATATGTAGTTCTTTATAACGCTCAGATTTAACCTCCATCGGGGTACCCATCAAAAGATCCTCCGCTTGCTGCGTCATTGGAAATGCAATTACCTCACGGATATTAGGCTCATGAGCCAATAGCATCACAATGCGATCAATGCCGGGTGCAGAACCACCGTGTGGTGGGGCCCCAAACTTGAAAGCTGTGAGCAAACCACCAAACTGTTCCTCAACATCATTTTTTGAATAACCAGCTATTTCAAATGCCTTATACATTATGTCAGGACGATGATTTCGTATAGCCCCTGAAGATAATTCAACACCGTTGCAAACAATATCATACTGGTATGCAAGTATGTCCAATGGATCTTTTGATTCCAGAGCCTCTAATCCACCCTGGGGCATAGAGAAAGGATTATGGCTAAACTCTAGCTTACCACTATCTTGGTTTAACTCATACATTGGATAATCAACAATCCAACAAAATCGAAAAACTCTTTCCTCAAGTAATCCTAATTCGCCGCCAATTTTCATCCGGGCGGCGGCGGCAAATGAAGCAAATAGTCTTGGCGTACCAGCAACGAAAAAGATTGCATCGCCATCGGAAAGCCCAAGCTCGTTTCGAACTTGTTCAGTTCGTTCTGTGCCTATATTTTTGGCCAACGGCCCAGCACCAGCCCCATCACGGAAAAAGATGTAGCCAAGACCAGGTTGACCTTCGTCCTGTGCCCAAGAGTTCATCCGATCGCAAAAAGCTCGCGATCCACCCTTTGGTGCTGGTATGGCCCAAATTTCGGCTGCTGGATCGTTCTCGATTATTCCTGCAAAAACCTTAAAACCGGAACCTGCAAAAATGTGTGTGGCATTAGCCATTTTTAACGGATTACGAAGATCAGGCTTATCCGATCCGTATAAACGCATTGCATCTTTGTATGGAATCCTTGGGAATGGTAGATCAGAAGTTTTGCTTCCTTCTGCAAACTCCTGGAACACATCATGCAATACCGGCTCTATAGCATCAAAAACATCATCCTGAGTGACATAAGCCATTTCTATATCGAGCTGGTAAAACTCGCCAGGCGATCGGTCCGCTCTGGCGTCTTCATCACGGAAACAGGGAGCTATTTGGAAATATTTATCAAATCCTGATACCATAAGCATCTGTTTAAATACTTGAGGAGCTTGAGGCAGTGCGTAAAACTTTCCTGGGTGGATACGGCTAGGTACTAAATAATCTCGCGCTCCTTCTGGGGAAGTTGCGGTTAAGATTGGAGTCTGTATCTCCATAAAACCATTATCCACCATTCGACGTCGTATCGATGAAATTATTTTACTTCGGAGTTCTATGTTTTTATGAGTACTATCTCTACGAAGATCCAAGAAACGATAGCGTAGCCGAATGTCTTCCGGGAACTCCGCTTCTCCAAAAACCTGCATTGGCAACTCTTCTGCCCGACTTTCAATATTTAGCTCCTCGATCTTAAGTTCAACCTGCCCAGTCGGTATTTCACCATTAATTGTGTCTTCGGAGCGATTCTCTACCAAGCCAGTTACTGTTATAACGCTCTCCGGGGGAGAATTTTCAAGTTCCTCAAAAATTGCACCATTATTCTCAATGACCAACTGGGTTATTCCGTAGTGATCTCTTAAGTCTACAAAAAGCAAGTTGCCATGGTCACGTTTGCGATGTATCCAACCGGAAAGGCGGACAACCGCGCCAGTATTTTCAATGCGGAGTTCACCACAATTATGTGTCCGAAAAGGATGTTGGGGATAATTATTCATATTATTAGTTTTTTCGTGAAAAAATTCATACAAAACGGAACGGCCCAAACTGACTCACTTGCTGGCCCGTTTCTAAATGAATACTGGAAATTTACAAGTATTTTAGTCGACAAATCCTTCTAATTTCAGTCAATCCATAAATAATCATTTTTCAGGATGCCTATAAAAACTAATAAAAGTGTAATTATATGTAGGAAAAATAATCTAAAAAGCTTTTAAGGTAATTCGTTTTCTAGAATAATCGGCGTTTTTTTTGTGGTTCTTCAGTATTAATTTGTAGACCAAAACAAATAATTGCATTTAATCTTCTTTTAGTGAACTCGGATTCCATTGATTTTGGCAAAGAATATTTAATTAAAATAGACAAATTAGTTTGCGATCCTTTATTTAGATTTGGTATACGTACAGCAACATTTATTACTAAAGCTATAGATTTTTATAGCAAGGACTGTTCATTTCGCTTCTGAGGTTTTTGCTAATAATAGCTAGAAGATGCCATCAGGAGTGATGAATGAAAGGAAAAGTTATGAGCTTCAAATATTGCTTATATTCAGATATTCACGGTCAGATCCCGCAACTAGAGGCGGTTGAAGAAAAGGTTGAAGCAGAAAATCCGGACAAAGTAGTCGTAATAGGTGATTTGGTCGGCCTTGGACCGGAGCCCGAAGTTATAGTCCAGAGAATGATGGATCGGCCTGAAATAGATGTGGTAGTGGGCAACGTTGATCTATGGGTAACGCGTAAGGTCTGGAAAACAACAAAGCCTAAAAGTCCGCACCAAGAGTGGATGTTCCGTATGATGGAACAAACCCGAGGACGATTGGATAATGAACAAATTGAATGGCTAGACAAGCGACCATTCTCGATGACCTATACTCCCGAGATGGGCCATGACTTTCACGTATTTCATGGCACACCATACGATATCGGTGACTCCGATGCTTTTCCATTTCGTCTAACAGATGATGAAATTTCTGAAAAACTTATTAATTATAATTATGACGTTATGGCACATGGCCATATCCATGGACCATCTGTACGTAACATCAACAATGGTAAGAAAGTAAACCAATTGGTTTGCGCAGCTGCTGTAGGCATGAGTTGGGATGGAGACCCGAGGCCGTCATATGCCGTCGTGGAATATATGGGCGATGGAAAATGGGATTGCCGTGTTGAACGGGTCGAGTGTGATACAAAGGCCCAGGCAGATTTTAATGAAAATAGCTGGATAGAACACGGTGAACGAATTGCAGGAATGATCCGTTCCGGCACATTTTGGAACCCAGATCACATGCCCCATTAGTTACTGAACTGAATATAATAGAGGGAGACCTCGGGGTACTCTCCTTTTAATTTATTTTGTATCAATGAAATCTGATTGGGAAAAAAAGATAAAAGGCCAAATTAGACGTCGTTATGCCAAACAATTAGAAACAACGTCTGGGGGTTCAAAAAAAGCCATTAATGTTGGTTACCCGCCTAGCCTTATCGCAAAATCACCTGCCACTATCGTGGCAAATTATTCTGGTTGCGGTTACTTGTTTGCTGGTATCAATTTTGGTGGCGATGAAATTGTAATCGATCTGGGCTGCGGCTCTGGGCTGGATAGTTATGTTGCCTCCACACATCTCAATGCCGGAAAAGTTATTTCGATCGATATGACTTTTGAAACTTTGTTGAAAATTAAAGTGCAAAATATTTTACCTCTCTGTGCAGATATTGAATACCTACCGATTAGTGATTTTAGTGCTGACATAGTTATCGCTAATGCATCTTTTAA
>CAZXSC010000031.1:0-25892 GCA_964643045.1 uncultured Rhodospirillaceae bacterium | reverse complement strand
GCAACAGGTTCTCCTACATGCCGCACCTTATCGAACGGCATAGGCCATTGAGGAAACTGAACAGCAACCGCGTCTTGTTCTCCAAAGACAGGTTTTGTCCAATCTTCAGGTGACGCTTCAATAGCACGATGAATAATGGGACCAAAACCATCTTCCTCAAAATCTTTCCCCGTTAAAACAGCGATGACCCCTGGTGAAGCGCAGGCAGCCTCAGTCTTAATCGCTCTTATAACTCCGTGAGCGATTTGACTTCTCACAAAAAAACCGTACAACTGGCCCGCTTTATTCAAATCGTCTGAATACCGTCCCTTGCCTCGCAGAAAACGTATGTCTTCCTTCCGTAACACCGACTCTCCAATCTTCCGGATGCCTACCCCGTCTGATATTGGGCTGAATTTATTCGACATAGAATTTCCTAAATTTCAGTATCTTCCGTCATTCTATCTTTTCTTAATTTTTAATACCAACAACATTATATCAAACGACAACATCCTCAATAATAACTCTTTTTGTGGGTAGAAACCTCTCTGACTGAATTATTCGTTGCAAACTGCTCCGAGCCTAAAGTTAATTAAGTCCCCGGATAACCATTAGTTTAGCGATCTGATTTACCTAATCGTAACTATTATTAGCCTATTTTAGATAGGCCTATATAAATTGGAGGAAAGCATGCGTTATTCGATACAATATCAAGATTCAAGTGATGAATGGGCTATATTCGATACTGGCGGGGGCACAGGCTTAGTTTGCGTATGCCGAACCGAAGAAGAAGCTTTGATAAAAATAATGAACCTACAGGAGGAAGCGCGAGTAAACGGCCATCACCCGTACGATGATGACCAACTAACAGCATAGTTAAATGACGGCCGAACAGATAGATTTGACGATTAGAAAATAAGTTTAATTATTCTGTTCTCGACAAAGTGCTAATCCATTATTTAATTTCTATACCTCTCTTTTTTCTGCTGTAATCCTTAGCTGTGAGATACTACTCTGTAAGTTACTGCCTTTTAAAGAAAGGTTTTTGTGATACTCACTCCACCTAGAAATTTGAAATGAAAAAAGATTTCAAAAAAGATTCAAGATGGGCCCACATTATTTTAGCCCTAGCAATTGGAGTTTCTGTCGCTAGCTACGTAGGAAAAACTCCCCCGGCTATTCCAACTTTGCGTGTTGATTTAACACTTAGTTTAGTGATGGCGGGCTGGGTAGTATCTATTTTCATGGTAATGGGTTCAGTCACAGGAATGATGGTTGGAATGTTCGCCGATCAAGTTGGTCGGGTTAAAATCATTGTCTCTTCCTTAGCCGTTATATCACTCGGCTCAATCCTCGGAGCATATGCTAATTCGACCGCCGTATTACTTTTATCTCGCCTTATTGAAGGTGCTGGATACATCGGAACGATGGCGGTGATGCCCGCCTTAGTTGCGGAGCTCGCTAACAAAAAAAATCGGTCCCTCGCTGTCAGCCTCTGGGCCAGTGTAACGCCGTTGGGTATGGCAATAGCCATGGTGGCTGCACCAGAGATAATACAACAATTTGGTTGGCGTACTTTGTGGCTAATCACTGGAATTATTACAATTTTCTTTCTGATTTTCGCTGGTTACGCCTTCAAAGGTATCGACGCGAGAACTACTATCAATAAAGAGCCTTATTGGTTTAATATAAAAAAAACAACCACAAGGCCCGGGCCATGGTTAATTTCCATTTGTTTTATGACATATACGTTTCAATGGATGGCAATAATGGTCTGGTTACCAACATTTGCAGTTGAAGAACGGGGATTGAGCTTAAATTTTGCCGCAGGACTGGCGGCGATAGCTGTTACTATTAATATTTTTGGTAATTTATTTGGAACCTGGCTTGTGCACCGAGGCATATCCCATTGGTTACTCATCAGTGTCGGAACTCTAGCAATGGGCGTTTCATCTCTATTTATATTTCCAGAGCTTCTTCCTGATTTTTCACGATTCGGACTCGTTTTATTTTTTTCGTTCTTCGGCGCTCTCCAACCATCAGCTATCTTGGCCAGTATGCCTTTTCATAGCCCATCAAAGGCACAACTGGCATCCACTAACGGCATTGTCTACCAAGGATCCCAAGCAGGAAACCTATTTGGCCCGCCAATTATTGCATGGGTTGTAACTTTCACAGGCACTTGGGAGCACGCTGGATGGGTTTTGTTTATTGGTACTGTCCTGAACTTAAGCTTGGCACAATGGGTTAGAATACTTGAGAAACCAACTTAGAAAAGGTAAAAAATATTTTCGATAGTATTTTCTCAGATTTAACACAAAAAGAAAATTTTCTGTTCTTTCTTGTTGATGTTAACCTTTTTCGGTATTAAATCTGTTACAATATTTTATATATTTCCTTTAATCGAGGTATGCCATCAGCAGTTATTTTACAGAAACAGAACGAAACCGCTTTCGCAATCTTCTAGAATTGGCGAGTGACAGTAAGTATCCAGGAGAGCGAGAAAACGCTCTAGCTGCTGCAACGCGTATTGCACAGAAATACAATATGACACTGGATGAGGCAGTGCGCTGGCAGCCGGACGTTACAAATAGAAAAGAATCTATGAATGACAGAAAATTCTATCAGCGCCTAAACGAACGTACTGATTACTCTAACTTGGCGAAAACTCAACAAAATGCAGATGCTGAAAAAGAACGCTGGCAAGTCGCAATGAATCAGGCCAAGGAGAGAGGTTTAGATAGGGCAGAAAATGCCAGAAAAGCCGCACAAGAGGCGGCTAGCGACAGAAGAAGTAATAGTAAATCTAAGCGTAACCCAATAACCCACGCAAAAATCTTATTAAAAGAAACATCGCTTTCATTTGAAGAAATATCTGATATTACAGGTATTGATGTCTACAAAATTATTTCTATGAAACTCAAATCACGAAGCGCAGCATAAAAATTCTTGGACTGATTTCGAAATATTTATGTTGAGCCTGATTCAACAAAACTAGATTGGCGTATTAAGCGTCGTGATAATAATAGCCAATATATTAAACATACCAAACCAGCTATTAATATTGGGGACTGTATCCCATAAACGTCACCCAATGTTCCCAAAACTACAGATCCAATAGCTGGAAAGCCAACAGCTATACCTGTGCTCAAACTAATAACCCGAGCCCGTTTTATAGGTTCAACAGTATTCTGAATCAAACTTTGAGACGCGACTGCTACGGTAATTAAAGAAAAGCCAAGTAAAATCATACAAATTAGGCCTAAAAAATATAGACTCGTATAAGCAAAAATAATTATTGTTAATGCAGACACCAGCATTCCAATGGATAATAACCGTGTTAGTCCTTCATTCCGGCCCCGTATCGCAAGCCAAATACCGCCTATCAATGAACCTAGGCCAGATGCACCAGCCAGCATGGCAAAGCCATTCTCTCCAGCATTGAAAACTAAATCAGAAAAAGCTGGCAATAAATCCATATAAGGCCGAATAAAGATATGACATCCTGCAATCAGGGCCAATACGATAAAAATGCCACGGTGATTGTAAGTATATTTGATGCCATCCATCATCTCTTCAAGAATCGATTGGTGATTCTCATTTCGTGATTGAAGTGAAGGTAATTTCAAATTTAGCAGAGCGACAGCAAAGACAATGAATGAAAATGAATTGAAAAAAAAGGCAAATGATAACCCAAAAAAAGGGGTGAGCACCGCGAACAAACCTGGTCCAACAAAGGCTCCTAAATGGAATGTCGTAGTATTTAGCGCGATTGCAGATGATAGATCACTTCTCGGCACAGTTTGATGGACTAAAGCTTGGCGCGATGGTAAATCAAACGCAAGTGTAATTCCTTGTAAGAACACTAAAATTGTTAGTACCTCGATCGTTATTTGTTCTCGAAATGTTAAAATTCCCACAGTAAAAGCGTTAACCGCCGATGCAGTAAGCGCGAACATTGCGACTTTCCTCAGTCCATATCGATCGGCGACCGCACCAGCGAAAGGAGCAAAAAAGGCCGCAGGAAAGGTAGCAGAGAACCCAATAACTCCTAGCCACGAAGGAGAATGAGTTAACTGCCAGGTCAGCAAACCAAGAGCTAATTTACTCAACCAGAAACCTAGTATGGAGATAAAGCCCCCCGCCCAATAATAACGATAATTTTGGCTCTGAAATGCGCGGCCAATTCCACCAAATTTCGACATTAGTACCTTTCGATGAATTATCTCGTTTTCAGTAATTTTTTTGGGAGAAATTACTAGATGCTGAATTTTACAAGCCCTGCTTCGGTGAGGCAATTTATATTTTACTATAAACGTATACTAGTTCTAATTATTATATTTTAACAAAACTAGAATTGTTTTAATCACTGTTGAACTCCGTAAAAAACGAAACTAGTCTGCATTATGCGTATCGATGTTTTATTTGACACAAGTTGCCCCTGGTGTTTCATTGGAAAAAAACAACTTGATCTGGTGCTCGATCGTCACCCGAGCGCGCAATTTAAAATTTATTGGCACGCATTCTTAATTAACCCAGATATTCCATCCGAGGGTGTAAATTACATGGAGCACTTGCAAAAGAAATTTGGTAGAAAACTAAACCCTGAACATGCACTCGAAACCATCACTCGCTCGGCTAAAACTGTTAACATACAGTTTGATTTCACCCGTATAAATCGTATTCCAAATACTATTGACTCTCATAGGATGGTTAGATTCGCTGCCAGACAAAACCGAGGATCAGAAATGCTAGAGGCTATTTATCAAAATTATTTTTTGATTGGAAGTGATATTGGTGATCGATCTGTTCTTGTCGACATTGGAGCAAAGATAGGTCTCAATAGTGAAGAGATCAAAAATTATCTTTTTAGTAATAAAGATATTTTGGATATTCAAAAACAGAACAAACGCGCCCAACGCTTGGATATTAATGGTATTCCAGCATTTATTTTCAATCAAAACTTTTCCATTTCCGGGGCTCATGAACCGAATATCCTTAATAAAATGATTGATATTGCAAGAGAAAATTCAATTGACGATATTGAGTAAAACTATAAATTTATTTGACATGATTCGATATTCAATTCTGGTTAATAATAATGCCAAATAAATATTTTTCTCTCGAGGAACTGAGGCAACGTGCTGCAAGACGTATTCCCAAGGTCGTATTTGATTATCTTGACGGAGGTGCCGGAAATGAAACGAATCTCCTTCGTAATGATTTTGATTTTAAAAAAATAATTCTCCAACCTGAATACCTGCGCGAAGTCACCAAAAGAAATCAAAAAGTGGATTTGTTCGGCCAAACTTATGATGCTCCAATTGGAATTTCGCCAATGGGTCTCTCAAATCTAATTTGGCCGAATGCCGATAAGACTTTGGCAACAATGGCAAAAAAGAGAAATCTACCTTATATTTTAAGTGCCGTAGGCACGTCTTCAATCGAAGAAATTACAAAAATCGCCCCGGACCATACCTGGTTTCAGCTTTATGTGCCTGGCCAAGATAAGATATGGTTTGATCTAATTAGGCGCACTAAAGAAGCTGGAATTAAGGTGCTGGTTTTGACCGTTGACATCCCGGAACCATCAATACGCCCACGAGACCTCCGAAATAACTTCAAATTACCATTTAAAATGACTCCTGGTATCGTATTCGATATTGCGCGTAAACCAAAATGGGCTTTCGCTACTTTGGCCAATGGAATCCCCCGATTTGAAAATATGGTACCATATGTCCAGGATGCTGCGCTTAAGAAATCACTAACCGCAGCTCAGCTACTTCAAGTTTCAGCTAGATTGAGCGAAGATTTAATAAAACGCATTCGTGATTCTTGGGACCATACTTTTATAATTAAGGGAATTTTATCGGCTACGTCAACCGAAGCGGCTATACGTGTTGGAGCCGATGGCGTTATAGTTTCTAATCATGGGGGGCGACAATTGGATAGCGCTCCTTCCTCAATCGGGGCATTGCCGTGGGTCGTTGACGCGGCTAAAGAAAAAATAACGGTAATGTTGGATAGCGGTATCCGAAGTGGTGGGGATATTGTAAAAACGTTCGCTTCAGGGGCTTCATTTACTTTTTCAGGTCGTTCATTTATGTTTGGTCTTGGGGCACTTGGTGAACCTGGAGCTGAGTTTGTACTCGATAATCTCGTGAACGAAGTAGACAAAACTCTAGCCCAGATCGGTTGTGACAATATAGCCAAACTTAATTCAGAATATATCTGGCATGAAAAAAATAATGCAACTGACAAATTATAAATTTTCTTCAAATCTCAAGTTTAAATGTAGAACGTCTGGGCGCCCCACTGGAATGCCTCTAAATTTGGACAAAAACTAATGAAAAAATTATTCCCCATAGCTTTAATACTAAATTTAATTTTTCTACCTTATTCCGCGAAGTCAGATCAAAAAAGTACACTACAATTAACAAAGAAAATAAAAAATGAGTTAATCCTTGCAAAACCAATACTCGGTAGAAAGGTTGTCAAAACTACCTTTAATAGTACTCCACTTTTGATAATGTTTTTTGCCAGTTGGTGAGGTTCCTGCCATGCCGAGTTCGTGCAACTCGGTAAATTCTTAAATAGAGAGGGCATGTCAAAAGTTAACGTCATTGCAATAAATTGGACAGAACATCTTAGCGGCGAAAAAAATTTAGACCGCTTGTATAATATGGTCCAAAAATTTCATCCGCTAATTCGTGTAATTTATGCAAGTAAGAATATTGAAAAATATTTCTCGCCACTCACGCGGGTCCCAACAAGTTTCATTTTTGATGTAGACGGTAAAAAACTTTATGGTCACGGTAGACAAGAATTCTTAGGCAACAATAAACTCACCGAAATTCTCAAAAATACAGATAAAAAGTGAGGTTTTACTCAATCGTTCATGTGCGCATTCCAAGCTCAAAATATCATCACTACATATAGCTCTAAATTAAATAGACTAGATAGCTATCTTATAAATAGCATTAATTAAATAGCCAACGCCATGGAGACGAGCTTCTTGATCTTGCCAGATTCGCATGAAAACAAGTTTATGATCAGATCGTAGTTTGACCGTGCCTGCGTGTGCATTGATAAACTCTACCAAACCCGAAGGATTAACAAATTCATTATTTCGAAACGAAACCACGGCTCCTTTTTCACCAGCATCAACTTTCTCAATGCCTGCGGCCAGGCAAACTTGTTTGATTGCTACAGTTTCTAATAAATTTCCAACTTCGTCTGGGAAAACACCAAACCGATCAATCAATTCATCTGCAAATGCATCAATTTCTACTCGGGTATCGAGGGCTGCAATTCGTCTATATAGTGAAAGACGCACGCCCAAATCCGATACATAATCACCAGGAATAAGTACTGGGATACCCATGTCAATTTGCGGACTCCATTTATCTGCCACCTTATTTTCGATATTACTATTAGTTTTTGATTCTGCTACTGCCTCTTCTAACATTTGTTGATAAAGTTCAACGCCTACTTCTTTAATATGGCCCGATTGCTCATCTCCTAAAAGATTCCCGGCTCCTCGAATATCGAGATCGTGACTCGCTAATGTAAATCCTGCACCCAACATATCTAGCGATTGCATAACCTCCAGCCGCTTCATTGATGAGGAGGTTAAAGGACGATTTGATGAAATAGTAAAATAAGCGTAGCCTCTTTGCTTGGAACGCCCAATACGTCCGCGCAACTGATAGAGCTGAGAAAGTCCAAACATTTCGGAATTGTGCAAGATAATCGTATTAACTCTAGGAAGATCAAGTCCAGATTCAACAATATTCGTAGTAAGTAACAAATCAAATTCGGCATCATAAAATGCATTCATGATATCTTCAAGTTTGGAAGCTTGCATTTGACCATGGGCTTTCGCCACTCGTAGATTAGGAACCAATTCCTTTAGATCTTCTTCGATATGCCCAAGGTCTGAGACTCTCGGGCAAACATAAAATATCTGCCCCCCGCGATAGGTTTCCCGTTGAATAGCTTCCCGAACTACGACTGGATCGTATGGAAGCACAAAGGTTCGTACGGCTAAACGATCTACAGGAGGCGTAGTGATTAAACTTAACTGCCGTACTCCAGTGAGTGCCATTTGTAAGGTGCGAGGAATTGGGGTCGCCGTTAAAGTTAATACGTGCACATTACTTTTTATTGCCTTTAGCTTTTCTTTATGGAGGACGCCAAAACGTTGTTCCTCATCAATAATTAATAGACCCAGACGATCAAAAACAACTTCCGAAGAAAGCAAGGCATGGGTACCGATAACAATATCTATTTGCCCAGTTCCAATTCCTTTCTTGGTATCATCACTTTCTCTTCTTGGCACCAAACGTGACAATTGGCCTAACTTAACAGGAAAATTAGCGAATCTTGTTTGAAATGTTTGAAAATGTTGCCGAGCCAAGAGTGTAGTGGGAACAATTATCGCTACCTGTTTCCCCTCCATGACAGCGACAAATGCCGCGCGCAATGCGACTTCTGTTTTACCAAACCCAACATCGCCACAAATTAGTCGATCCATAGGCCGGCCACTTGCTAAATCATCGATGACATCGCCAATAGCCCGCTCCTGATCTTCAGTCTCAGTAAAAGGAAACCCGGAACAAAATTCGCCATAGATGCTAGGCTGAGGGATCATTATTTCTCCTTTTTTTAGTTCACGGGCTGCTGCGACTGCGATCAAGCGATCCGCCATATCACGGATCCTTTTTTTAAGTTCAGATTTTCTAGCCTGCCACGCAACACCCCCAAGTTTGTCTAAGCGCAAAGCTTCATTACCTTCGCCGTAGCGTGAAATGATTTCAACATTTTCGACTGGCAAGAAAAGTTTATCACCGCCAAAATAAGTTAGCTGCAAACAATCATGAAGAGCTCCCGAATCGGTTAAGTCCAAAGTTACCAGTTCTTCGAAGCGACCAATACCGTGATCCGTATGGACAACGAGATCGCCAGAACTTAAAACAGAAGTGTCAGCAATAAAATTTTCTTTACGTATCTTACGTTGCTTTGGTGAAGTTAACCGATTTCCTAAGAGATCCTGCTCCGTTATCAATTCAAGCCCAGTAGACATAAATCCGGAATCTAATTCTAAGACAGCCAAACAAATTGGATTTTCTATATCAGTCGAGACTGGTATTTCGTGTTCTTTTAGTATTCCTAAAAGGCGTTCGGCCGAACTTTCTGAAACAGCTCCTATGACCACCATGCGCCCTGCGCGAGATGCATCTTCGAGATGATTCCGAAGCGCATCAAAAATATTTACATCGGGTAATGCACGGGCATCTGCAAAATCGAAAGCTGGTCTACCGCCGGCATCAATCGTATTTGGAAACGTTTCGGGAGCCGAAAAAGGTTGAAATCTTATTTTCGTGCGATCCCGAATACTGGCGTCGAATTCACTCGGTGGCAGATAAAGATGATTTACGGGTAAAGGATTGTATGTGATTTCGTATCCCGAAATGCCGCGTGCTTTCATTTCAGTCCGGGCATTAAAGCAATCATTAATTAAATCCCAACGAGAATTTACCGCCTCCTCCGCTTGATAATCAAATACGGTGATTGCATTCGGAATATAATCAAAGAGCGTTTCCATTTTGTCGTGGAAAAGGGGTAACCAATGTTCAACACCTGTCACTGTTCGACCTTCAGAAACCGCTTTATAAAGCGAGTCTTCATTTGAGACTGCACCGAAAATGGCCCGATAGGTTTTTCTAAAACGGCCTATAGAGTCTTCATCAACAATAATCTCATTGAATGGTTTAATGGTAAAACCTTCACACTCACCTATTGTACGCTGGCTGAATGGATCAAAGGTACGAATGGTATCCAACTCATCACCGAAAAAGTCTAAACGGAATGGCCCTTCATAACCAGGAGGAAACAAGTCAACTATGCCTCCGCGGAGAGCATATTCTCCCGGTTCCATAACATTGTCGCTACGAGCGTAACTATTTTTCTGAAGATATTGAAGCAAGTAATCTCGTGAGGCGTAGTCATTTGTTCCAAAATTGAGTGAAGAGCCCCTAAAGATCTCTCGAGCCGGTACTCTTTGTAACAAGGCAGCTACTGTAGTTAAAATGATTCTCGGCTGAATGACCTCACTATCAATTAACTTGGTTAGAGTATCGATCCTGGATGCAATAATATCATTTTTAGGTGACACTCTATCATACGGAAGACAATCCCAAGCTGGAAATTCAATTACTTCTACGGTTTCAGCGAAGAATTTCAGGCCAATCTTGACCGCTGCCATTCGGCGATCATCCCGGGCAATAAAAACCACTGATTTTTCCGACTTAATGAACTGGGCTAAGATAATACCTTCGTAACCCTCAGGCACACCCCCAATCAAGACCTCGCCAGAAATATTTTCTATTTTATCTTTTTTTATCAATAATTTATATATTTTCTTTAAACTTTACTATTAGCCAAAAAATTTCATTATCATACGCTTCGGGAACAGTCTCTTTCGATAACATCCAATTCAACAAATCATTATCTGAAACGTCCAGCAAAACATCTAATTCATTCAAAAGGTCCTCACTAAGGTTCTCTAATTCTTGTTGTGCAAATCCACCGAGTATCTTATCCGTTTCCTTCATACCCCTATGAGTTGACTTATATAACAAACGTTTGCGTAAAACTTCTATCATGGAATGCAATTAACTATCGTTTTAAGATTAGATAATGTGTTAGGGTTTAAACGTTTCCAAGCAATCTGTCAGCCATGATTTGTAGAAATATCACTAATATGCGGCCAGAAATTTTATTTCCGTTGTTTTCAGAGATTACCAAATTACCCGGAATAGGTCCTAGGATTGCAAAGCGAATCGAAGGCTTGGCGGGCCCCAATATTCTGGACCTCCTGTTTCACTTACCAAATGGTATAATTGATAGACGCTATACGCCCAAAATTACTCAAGCTGAGCCAGGTATGGTCGCAACATTGACTGTAAATATTGATCAACATTTTCCAGCCAAAACAAGAGGGCGACCTTACAAAATAAGATGTTCAGATGAGACGGGCTCAATAACGCTTATATATTTCCACGCAAGACAGGATTATCTTCAAAAAATTCTTCCCGAAGGTAAACAACGGATAATCAGCGGAACTACAGAAATCTATCAAGAAGGCACCCAAATGGTACACCCGGATCATGTAGTCGATGTAAAGAATCGCGCTGACATTGAAATAATTGAACCGGTTTACCCATTAACACAGGGTCTATCATCAAAAGTTCTATCAAAAGCGGTCAAAGGAGCCCTGAAACTTTTACCCAAACTACCTGAATGGTTAGATCAAGCACATTTAAGGAAACGCCGTTGGCCAAGTTGGGATGATGCATTAATCCAAATACACAATCCTTCAGACCGAAAGGAAATCGAACCAAAGAGTATATTTTATCAACGCTTAGCCTACGATGAATTGCTCGCTAATCAACTAGCTTTGACTATGGTTCGATTGCATATGAAAAAACTGAAGGGTATTCCTATACAAGGGACGGGTATTATAAAAAATAAAATCCTAAACGCTTTACCTTTCGATCTTACAGCTTCCCAAAACGATGCCATAAAGCAAATAACAGAGGATATGCGTACGAGCATACGCATGCAACGTCTATTACAAGGCGACGTGGGTAGTGGTAAAACACTTGTAGCATTCATGAGTATAATCCATGCAATCGAAGGTGGAAAACAGGCAGCGTTCTTAGCACCGACAGAAATACTTGCGAGACAACACCACGCCACAATAAAGCCGTTAGCCACAACTGCAGGGCTAAAAGTAGCTCTTTTAACAAGCCGTGAGAAAGGGAAGAAACGAACAGAAATATTGGAAAGTATCGCCAAGGGTGAAACTAATATAACTGTTGGCACACATGCTATCTTTCAAGAAAATGTTGAATTTAACGAATTGGCACTTGCTGTAATCGATGAACAACACCGATTTGGCGTTCATCAAAGATTGGCTTTGACTTCAAAGGGTCGTGCCGTCGATGTTTTAGCAATGACCGCGACACCAATACCTCGAACACTCACACTTACAGCCTATGGAGACATGGAGGTCTCTCGCCTATTTGAGAAACCCGCAGGGCGACGACCCATTGACACTCGTACCATATCTGTAACTCGAATTAACCATGTTATTCAAAGCCTAAAAAGAGCACTCAACGAAAATAACAAAATCTATTGGGTGTGCCCATTAGTTGAAGAATCTGAAAAAATCGATTTAGCCGCTGCTGAAGACCGCTTTTCCCATTTAAAATCGATCTTCGGTGAACGAGTTGGGCTCGTTCATGGTAAAATGAAGGCCGCTGAAAAAGATGCTTCTATGGAAGCTTTTGCACATGGAAATGTTGATATACTAGTAGCCACTACGGTAATTGAAGTTGGCGTGGATGTACCAAGAGCCACGATCATGATCATTGAACACGCAGAACGTTATGGCCTGGCACAACTCCATCAACTCAGAGGCCGTATTGGCCGTGGTTCCAATAAATCCACATGCATCCTTCTTTTTTCAGAAAATTTGACTGAATTAGCGCGCGATCGACTAAAGATTATAAGAGATACTGAGGACGGCTTTATTATATCTGAAGAGGATCTGCGCATTCGAGGTGCAGGGGAAGTTCTAGGAACAAAACAAAGTGGTCTTCCCGAGTTTAAGCTTGCTGACCTTTCATTACATGCCGGGCTGATATCAATAGCTCGAGATGATGCAAAACTAATCCTTAAAAACGATCCTCAACTAAAGAGTGACCGCGGTAAGCGGCTTCGGTTACTTCTCTATTTGTTTGAGAGAGACACAGCTGTTAAATTCCTACGATCTGGTTAAATTAATGACCTAATGTTTCTTGGATACCAGTATAGGTCTGCCTTCCCGCTCACGTAAAATGTCCAGATCTTCATAGGTCTTAGAAGAAACCTTAGGTATTTTTTGATCGTGGGCTGGACGTTCATCTGGAGGAGTGACAATACCTCCAGATATTACCATCTTGATTGCATCTTCAACGCTCATATCCAGCGGAACGACATTTTCTTTAGGAACGAATAAGAGAAAACCGGAAGTCGGGTTTGGTGTTGTTGGTAGAAAAATATTGACAGTCTCTTCCTTTGTCAAATTTTGCACCTCGCCTTGAGTTACCCCAGTAATGAATGCTATAGCCCAAATTCCACGCCGTGGATATTCAACCAAGACCGCCTCACGAAAAGCGGTAGACTTCTGGGCTAGAACAGTTTGAAATATCTGTTTCGTAGCAGAATATAAGCTACGAATGACAGGCGTTCGGTTGAGAATACGCTCACCTGTATGAACCAGCCAACGACCAAGCAAACCAGCGGTTAATGCTCCAATCAACGTCAAACCAACGATTAAAATCAGCACACCTAGACCTGGTAAACTGAAGGGCAAATATGTTTCCGGGTTATATTTATCCGGTACCAAGGAAGTTATGCTGTGGTCGATAAACCCCACAACCAACCAAGCAAGATAGACAGTAATACCCAGTGGAGCTGTAACTAAAACTCCGGCTAAGAGATAGCCCCGGATCTTTCCCCAAATTCCTCGGCTCTTGCCACTGCTCACTTGGGAATGTGCCGATGGTGGAAGTTGATTTTCTACGGGAGTTGAATGTTGTAATGGATCCTGTCTTCCCTCTCCCAATTGATTATCATCGTCTTGACCAACCATAAATAAATTCCCGAATTTGTAATTACCTATATATCATTAATAACCATGTAATTCATGTAAGACGATATTCTAATCAAGTTGTAAGAATAACAGAAAGCGCTACTTGATTCTTACATTTTTTTTCGATTAGGCCTCCACGTCGATTGACATAAAATTATTCTCGCGTCTAACATTTATTGATATCATAATTACCAGTACTATCAATCAAAAGTGAATTCCTGGCGAACATTCCTTAGTCAATATTAGCCTAAAAAAGGAGATCCTGGTGAAGGATAAAATCGAAAAACTTACTTATCTTGATTTCCCATTTGTTGGTGTCGGAGCCGTCATTTGGAAAAATGAGAAATTTTTATTGATTCAAAGAGGAAAAGAACCACGTTTAGGGCAATGGAGTATTCCAGGTGGAAAGCAAGAATTGGGGGAAACAGTGAAAGAAACAGCCCAGCGAGAAATCCTAGAAGAAACAGGACTGACAGTTCAGGTTACCGACTTTCTCGGGGTTGTAGATTCAATTCAAAGAAACCACAAAGGAGAGATAACCTTTCATGCAACATTAATTGATTTTTCTGCTGAATGGGTTAGCGGTACTGCACGGGCAGGTTCAGATGCTATGGATATTGCATGGCACCAACTTGAAGAGTTGGATGATCTTGATTTATGGTCAGAAACGAACCGAATAATACAAAAATCAGCAAAACTTCGTAATGGCAAGTAATCATAAATTACTATCTAACGAACTATTATTACCGAATTCTTTGCATGCTCTAAAACTTTGAAAGAAACACTTCCCATAAAAAAACGTTGCAAGCCAGTTTTTCCTGCACTGCCCACGACAATAAACGAGTATGCCTCGCCCGCCCTAATGATTTCTTCAAATGGACTTCCAACCGGTGTAAAAGCGTTTACGACATCAACACCCATCTTATTTAGTTCTTCTACGGCCTCATCGACATTTTCTTGAGCCTCGGGCTTGCCTTCAACATCACGAGCAACCGACACAACGGACAGCTTCGAATTAATTCTTTTAGAAATGATAGCCGAACGCCTTATCATTTTCATTGCACGTTCCGAGCCATCAGTGCATAGCAAATGGCCATGCCCTCGCTCAAGACCTCTCGATACAAGAACCGAACAAGGAGCGTGCATTGCGACCTTTTCAGCCACAGCAGGATCCCATAATGTCTTTGCCCACCCCCCCCAAGAGCCAGAATCGCCAAGAATAATTACATCGTAAGGTCCTAATTCGTATTGATCGAGGATGCCAGATGCTATGGTTGCAGCGGTTTTAAGTTTAAGAACTATGGTTTGGCCGTCTTCATTTGAATATTCGATCTTATTATCGCCAAGTGGATCACCTTCAATATCGGTGTGGGATATTTTTTCTTGCCAATCAGACGATAAAGCTTCTTCGGAAATCAATTGTTCTAAGCCCTTCTTGAGAAATTTGATCCCTGGTAATTCCAAACCCCAGTTCAACATATTCTCTCGCGCAACCCGTACTTGGAGACCTCCGGAACGCAACCCTTGATCAATCGGCCTAACGTAGAGAAGAACGATATCTGAATCCTTTTTATTCTGGACGGCTTGAGCAGCATATGACAAGCCGCGGTAGGACTCATCACTACCATCGATGCACACCAAAATGCGGTAGCGTTCTTTACGTCTCTCAAAGAGACTTTTTAGGTCGACGTCATCATCGGCCATTTTTTTTCCTTTTTAAATTCCTTATTGAAATCTTATTTTAAAGATAAATTTTGTCTAGGTATTTCTTAGGAAATGTTAATGATTTAACCCAGAAGGGGCCAGTAAAAAAAGGCCGCCGTTAACATAATCACAATCGAAATTATGGCCATCTTCCACCCAACAACCAAGAAATCTATACTTTTCAAGTATCCTGAAGCATAAACGATTGTGCAAGCGGGGGTTCCAACCACCGTCAAGTAAGCAAAGGATGACGAAATTGCGGTAAGAAAACCAATTACAATTGGACTTTCTTGGGCCACTACCGCCATTTTCAGAACAATGGGACCAAGCACCGCCACAGCAGCGCCATTGGACATCATATTTGTAACGGTCGTTGTTAGGACTGAAACTGCTGCCCAAAGACCGAAGCCTTCATTTGCACCAAAAGGCTCCAATAAACTCAAGAAACTTGTCGCGACCCAAATAGCTGCACCCGTTTCTTTCATCTCGATACCGAGAGAAATTGCAGCGCCATACAACAGAACGACGCCCCAATTCACTCCAGCATTGATGTCTTCCCATCTAACAAGTCCCGATATCAAAAAAATAGTGGCTCCCAGTATAGCGATTGTCCCCATACCGACCTTGTCCGATATAAATATCCATCCAAGGAGAACCATCAAGAAAAATAGAATAGCTGTCCAATCTGTCACCTTCATAGAGCCTTCACTCTCTACCTGGGCTCGTAACTTAACAACGGCACGAGATAAATCACGATATTCAGGTTTAAAAGTTAAAAAGAGTACCAGAGTTACAAAAGGAAGCTGAATTAAAAACATGGGATAGGCAAAAATCATCCACCGCAGATAATCAATTATAAAACGTTGTGTCTCAGGGTTTCCCGGATCAAAGAAAAATTCCCTCCAATAGCCAATCATAATGGCATTTCGGGCGCCACCTGACGGTGTCCCAATACCAGCAACCGAACATCCATAGGCAATTGAAAACAAAAGAACAGCCGCCAGGTTACGCACTTTCTTGGGATCATCCGACGTCAGAGAAATTAGCGTGATGCCGACTGGTAGCATCATTGCGGCCACGGTATGTTCACCAACAAAGGAAGCCAATAGTCCAGAAACAACAGAAATCCCAAAACAGATACTTGATGTTTTAGTGCCAGTAATTCTAACAATGACCCATGCAATCCGCTTATCAAGCTTTTGCTTCACTACTGCAACCGCCAGCATGAGAGAACCTAATATGAAAAGCACCGAATCATTCCACAGGGTCTTTGCCACGTCGGAGGAAGCACTGCCCAGAAGGAAAATTTGTCCTAATATAATTAGTAATGCTACCGCAGGAAGGGGAATAGGTTCGGTTATAAAAAGCAATGTAGCCACTATAGACATAGTAAGCACAATCATACCTTCTCTACTTAGATTATCGGGAGTGGGTAGACCCAGTATGAAAATTCCAATCAAAATGGCGAAAAAAAACCACTTCTTCTCCCATAAAAAGTGAATTGAAAAAGAAGAAACTAGCTTAACCAAATTTGCGCTAAAGCGGGTTAATACACCCGTACCAGAACGTTTGAAAACCTGTTTCATTAAAATAAACCTGAAGGCATAAACCTTATATTGGGCCAGGACATATCAAAAATTTCTTACACAAACAACCTACTCATAACGTAACTCTACTTGGCAGCATCACGCAGCGATTTAATGTTGGCAACATAATCGTTACCACTAAAAACCGAACTGCCAGCGACAAAAGAAACAGCGCCAGCCTTGACTGCCGCACCAATATTAGTTGGTTTAATGCCACCGTCGACCATGAGTTCTACTGCACGATCTCCTATCATCTTTCGAATACGGGTAATTTTCTTAAGCTGAGAAGTTATAAATGACTGACCACTAAAGCCTGGATTAACTGACATCACCAGAATAAGGTCTATATCATCCAGCAGATTTTTCAACATACTTTCATTCGTCGAAGGGTTCAGCGAAACACCCGCTTTTTTTCCAAGACTACGAATTAATTCAATACTTCGATGAAGATGTATATCAGCTTCTACATGAACCGTTATTATATCAGCTCCTGCCTCTGCATAGTCAGGAATAAACTCTGCAACCGGACTGATCATGAGATGAACATCAAAAGGCTTTTGCGTACAAGGACGAATCGCCCGAATGACTGGTGGCCCAAACGTTAAATTAGGCACAAAATGTCCGTCCATTACATCAATGTGAATATAATCTGCTCCAGCCTTATCGACGGCCTTCACCTCTTCACCCAATCTTGCAAAATCTGCTGAAAGTATTGAAGGAGCAATCCTTATTTTTCCCATTTTACATTCCGCATTATTTAGGCAGCTTCACCTTTATATTTGGCAGCACAGGCCGCACTATTTAAGGAAGCGCGTGTCAAAAGTTTATCTTGTGCCAATTTGATATTCTCAGCTTTACCGAACCACGCTTTTAATGCGCTAGCTTGTAAAGCACGGCCATATGAATAA
Source organism: uncultured Rhodospirillaceae bacterium (assembly GCA_964643045.1). Classification (GTDB taxonomy): domain Bacteria; phylum Pseudomonadota; class Alphaproteobacteria; order Rhodospirillales; family UBA2165; genus TMED23. Next base: position 8,013 of record CAZXSC010000031.1, on the reverse strand, counting down.
CTCAACTTCCATGGAATATTCTGATGATTTGCATTCATCAAGTTTAGATGTACTGTCGCATCGACTTCACTTTGTCCTCCAGAAAGAAACATAATACCTGGAACTGCTGCAGGAACACACCGTAACAATGTTACGACTGTCTCTGCTGCAACCTCTTCTGGACCAGCACGCTTTTTAGCATCCAATCCAGAAATAACCATATTCGGTTTTAAAATTAAGCCTTCAAGGGCAACTTCTTGCGCATAAAGTTCACTAAAAACACTATGCAATGTTTCCTCTGTAACCAACTGGCAGACATCCAGATCATGATCCCCATCCATTAACACTTCGGGTTCGACGATCGGAACCAAGCCACCTTCTTGGCAAATTTTAGCATAACGTGCCAATGCATGGGCATTTGTGTGAATAGCGTGTCCTGAAGGAATTTCATCGCCAATCTTAATGACAGCCCGCCATTTGGCAAACTTTGCTCCCAGGTCCACGTATTCCGATACCCGGTCTGTAAGACCGTCGAGCCCTTCTGTTATCGTTTCGTCCCTCGAACCCGCTAATGGTTTGGCACCTGTATCTACTTTTATCCCAGGAAACACGCCTTCTTTTTCCATTAGCTCTACCAGACGTGTGCCATCTGCTGCCAGTTGCCTAATTGTTTCGTCGTATAAGATGACACCGCTTATAAATTTTCCAATACCCTCAGCACGAAACAGTAATTCTCGATAATCCCGACGATTTTCTTCCGTTGACTCAACTTCAATTGAATCAAATCGCCTTGTAATTGTACCGGTACTTTCGTCTGCAGCCAATAGCCCTTTGTTATCTGCCACCATAGATTCTGCTACAGATGCCAACTTGTTCAAATCCATTTTAAAGTCCTCCATTTTAACCTGTAATGATCAAGCGTACCCTTTATAAACGCTCCTTCACCGCATTCACCACAGCCTTAGATGTAATACCAAAATGTTTGTAAAGTTCATTAGCTGGTGCCGATGCGCCAAAATTAGACATTCCAATAAAACCACCGTTTACGCCAATATATTTATCCCATCCCATTTGAACTGCCGCTTCAACAGCAACACGCACACCAGAACCTAGTACTTTCTTTTTATACGATTTATTTTGCTGATCAAAAAGATTCCAGCATGGCATTGATATGACAGCTGTCGGCACTCCGTCAACTTGGAGGATCTCTCTCGCATCCAAAGCTATTTCGACTTCTGATCCGGTCGCTAAAATCGTTGCCTGACGCTTACCATTACTGTCGGCTATGACATAGCCACCATTAGCCGATAGATTTTCATTTGTATGATTTAAACGAACAGCGGGTAATCCCTGACGAGTTAATACAATAACTGAAGGCCGAGTAACACTTTCAAGGGATAATTGCCAACATTCAATCGTCTCTATCGCATCAGCAGGCCGGAATACATTCAAGTTTGGAATAGCCCGAAGAGAGGCTAAGGTTTCAACAGGCTGATGCGTTGGTCCATCTTCACCCAAACCGATGGAATCATGAGTAAGGACATAGACAACACGTTGATCCATCAATGCTGACAACCGTAACGCTGCTTTTAAATAATCTGCAAATACCAGGAAAGTTCCACCGTAAGGTATAATTCCTCCATGTAAGGCAAGGCCATTCATCACAGCGGCCATACCAAATTCACGAACTCCATAATGGAGATAGTTGCCGGTATAAGTCGGAGAACAAATAACCGTGGCATCTTTAGTTTTAGTATTCACAGAACCCGTTAGATCTGCCGAACCACCAATTAATTGCGGAATTAGAGAATTAAGAATTTCTAAAACAGCCCCCGAGGCCTGCCGTGTTGCAGTTTTACCAGCTTCTTTCGACACATTTTCTTTATAAGCATTAATAACATCGGCAAGGTTTTCAGGTAACTTCCCTGATATAATAGATTCAAACTCGGCTTGCCGGCCACTAGCACTTAATCTGTCAGCCCAAACTTTGCATTCAGCAGAATTTCTAGTTCCCACAGATCGCCAACTTTTGGAGATTTCTCTTGGGATTTCAAATGGGGCATGAGGCCAGCCCATATTTTTACGAGCGGCTGATATTTCATCATCGCCCAATGGAGCACCATGGGTTGCCGAGCTTCCCTCTTTGGAAGGTGATCCCTTCCCAATAATCGTCTTGCAAGCAATCATCGATGGCATAGCAGTATCTTTTGCCTGGGTAATTGCTGCCATGACGGAAGCAGGGTCATGGCCATCGACAGTGGCAACATCCCAACCGGATGCTTTAAAACGCGCTAAATTATCGTCAGTAACTGTAATCTCAGTGCTGCCATCAATGGTAATAGAATTATCATCAAAAAAAACAATGAGCTTCGACAATTTAAAATATCCTGCCATTGAGATAGCTTCCTGGCTAATGCCTTCCATTAAGCAACCATCTCCGGCAATTACATAAGTATAATGGTCAACAATCTCGTCACCAAATCGCGCGTTCATCAAGCGTTCGCCCAACGCCATCCCAACAGCCATAGTCAAACCTTGGCCTAATGGCCCCGTCGTGCATTCAATTCCACTGGCATGCCCGAATTCAGGATGTCCCGCCGTTTTAGATCCCAATTGGCGAAAATTTTTTAACTCATCTAAAGGCATGTCCTCATAACCAGTTAGATGAAGTAAAGAATAGAGCAACATTGAACCATGACCAGCAGATAGCACAAAGCGATCACGATCCGGCCATTGAGGATTATTCGTATCAAACTTTAGAAACCGACTGAACAATACGGTGGCGACATCTGCCATCCCCATTGGCATGCCCGGGTGACCACTGTTGGCACGTTGCACAGCATCCGCAGATAAAAATCGAATCGCATTGGCCATGTCTTGATGAGAAGCGTTAGACGTAGAAGATGAATTTAATACAGCTTCGTCAGGTGACATATATTTTTTGCTCCAACGCAAATTAAGAGAGCTTCATTAGACAGCGAAAAAACACTGCCAAGGGACGCAATAAATATCTAATTTAAACTTTATCTATCATGCTTAAAGGACCACGTCGAATCTAGAAAAATCTACTGCTTGTAAAAGCGAAAACACTGCTGAAATCCGGGAAATATTTCCTATTTATAAGCTGGCGGTATACGACTGAATTATTGTTCTTGCAAGCCATTTTTCGAATCAAATGATAACGATATATGATAACAAAAAAAATTGGCCAGATCAGTGATCAATGGGCTTTTTTTGCTCTAACAAACCTAAGGAAAAGGACATTATAGGTGGAACTAACGCCAGTGTAAGTACAGCAGATAGAGACAATCCTCCTAATACCACAGAGCCTAAACCTCGATAAAGCTCAGAGCCAGAACCGGGAAATAACACCAACGGCAACATGCCGAAAATCGAAGTCAATGTGGACATAAAAATTGGCCGAACCCTATTACGTGTCGCCTCTTGAATCGCTTCCCCTGCAGCCATATTTTCAACCCGAATATGATATAAAGTTTGGTGCACCAATAATATTGCATTGTTAACCACAATACCGATTAAAATAATAAATCCCATCATAGTTAACATGTCTAACGATTGATCAATAAAAATATTAAGAATTGCCAGCCCCATTAAGCCGCCTGCCGCCGCAACCGGAACTGATAACATTACAATTAAAGGGTATACAAAACTTTCAAATAATATTGCCATTACCAGATAAACAATGACAATCGAGAGAAGTATATCAAAAACTATTTCGTCCCACGTTTCTTGCAATTTATCCGCACTACCGGAGATTTGAATTCTTACCCCATCCGGTAGTCCTCTTTTGATCATTGGCCCTACGACTTGCTCGCGAATTTTATCAATAGCTGCCTCCAGTGGGATATTATCACGTGGACCAACCTGTAACGTCACCGTTCTAAATCTATTGATACGTCGAATTTGAGTTGGGCCATTTGTGATCTCAATATCACTTAGACTTTCAATTGGCAAAATGCGCCCATCTCGCGTTACTATCGGCATGCCGTAAATTGCCTGTGTAGTCTCACTTTCCAGGTTTTTACCTTTTAAGGTAAGGTCTAAGCGCTTTCCTTCATATGTAACTTCAGCAACACGGACACCGTCATTAAAAACATCCAGCGTCTGACCCAATTCAAATGACGTCACGCCATTATCTGCCAACTTTAATCGGTTTGGAATTACCCGGATTTCAGGCTCTCCCAATGAAAGACCTGGCCTAGGCCGTATCCTATTACCTTCGCGAGGAGGAAATTTACCTAATAACCTGAAAAAAATTGTCTGCGCGATCTTGTAATTTTGTCCTAGGTCCGGTCCTAGGACATCAACATTAATACCACGCCCCGACCCTATAGACCGCCCCCAAAGAGAAGGTTGAAACACGAATGCTAACGTACCCGGCTCTGCGCGAGCTGGTGTTTGAAGTATTGGTATGAGGTTACCGGCCTTTCCATCATCGATGTGCGTACTGGCAATGAAAGCCCGTCCTCTTAACGCCACAAAAAAGAAGCGGTCTATCTGCTTTTCTACATCCGCAGCCACCTTTTTTACAGCCTTTGAAGACTTTCCGTAGACATCAGTCCAATATTTACGGGTCTTCTCCTGCACTCGCTCCATTATTTTTTCCATCGTATCAAGATTGTAACCCGATGGTGGCTGTACAAAACCGATGACCAGATTACGATTGCCGGTTGGTAAATAATCAAGCTTTGGCATCGCAACCCAAGCAAATAGACCTGCACTAATAGTCACCACACAAACAACACCAAGGGCCTGAATTTTCTTACGGACGACATAGTCTGCGAAGCCAACCCAAAAATTTACGAAAGCGCTTGCAAAGGTATCAACAAAAGGTAAACGCAACATTGATCCGTCTGAAAATTTTTCATTGTCAAACATCTTATTTGAAAGGCCAGGAATAAGCGTAATTGAAACAAATAGAGAAAGGATAACGGAAACAGAAATAGCCACCCCAATATCACGGAATAATTGGCCGGCTTCCAAATCCATATACAAAATAGGGATAAATACCATAACAGTCGTCAGTGAAGAAACTAAAACCGCTGGCCAAACCTGCGAAGTGCCCTTATATGCAGCTTCGGCCGCACTCATGCCCTGCTGACGCAGTCGAAAAATATTTTCAAGAACGACTATTGCAGCATCAACAACCATTCCAACTGCAAATGCTATACCTGCCAGACTTACAACATTAAGGGATCGCCCCAGAATCGCCATAGCTACAAAGGTTCCAATAACTGAGACGGGAATTGCTGCACTGATGACCACAGTTGGGCGCCATGATCTTAAAAACAAGAGCAGAATAATAACAGCCAAGGCACCACCAAAATAAATGTTCTGAATTACCAGACTGATCGACGAGTTAATATATACGGTTTCGTCATATACTTGGTATAGTTCGAGACCAGCATTTTTGATCGGACCATCAGAAAGATACTTCGCCATCGCCCTAACTTCTTTCATGGTTTCTAAAACATTTGCACCCTGTGCGCGTGTCATATTAAAACCTAAAGATCGCTCGCCGCGAAACCGTGCTCGCCCAAAGGCATCTTTATAAGCCACCTGGATTTGCGCAATATCAGCCAGTGTAACTCTTCCTAAACTCGCACCAACGCCGTTTTTTGATTCACTTCGTAAAAGAACACTATTTATTTGTTCGAGTTTTGTTAGCTCACCTTCTGTCCGCACCACATAGCGGCGTTTCCCTTCGTTAATTTCTCCGCCAGTCACAGAGGAATTTTCAGCTCGGAGTTTCTGGACAACTTCCGTAATGGTCATCCGATACAAAGCCAGCTTCTCGGGATCCACAATAATTTGAACTTCCCGCTCATTCTCACCAAATAAATTGACACCCGCAACACCCGGGATACTCTCAAAACGATCCTGCACGACGTCTCTCAAGAAATCACCATACGTACTTATAGGACGCTCATTGCCTTTTATTCTTTTCATGAAAAACCATGCGAATGCATTATCTTCAGTACCAGAAGTACTTATTTCTGGCTCATCGGCTTCTTCGGGATAACCCGTCACACGATCAAGGCGGTTGGCCGTAAGAAGAAGAGTACGGTTAAAGTCCATTCCTGGTGAAAAATATAAGGTCACAACACCCTGGTTTGTTTTTGCTTCACCCAGTATTTTTTTTACGCCCTCAATGCCTTTAAGCTCTTCTTCCTGCTTCGATACTATCTCCCGCTCAACTTCAGCTGGCGACGCTCCTCTCCATTGCGTTTTGATTATTATCACTGGCTGGCGTACATCGGGAGCCATTTGGATCGGTATTTGAGTGAGCGAAACCCAACCAAACAAGACAATCATTAATACTACTGCAACGACCGCCGTTGGTCTCTGAATAGAAAGCTGTATAATGTTCATTTTATAATAATCACCTATTTGGCTATTCTAATACGCCCGCCGGCACCTAGGCGCTCATTACCCCGAACGACGACCATATCTCCAGCCTTCAAACCATTTATCACCTGATATTTATTGCCAATCCCTCGGCCAAGCTGCACACTTTTCATATTGGCATTATTTCCAATAACTACAAAAACTATGTTGCCGTTGGCACGGCGCAATACAGCGTCCTTATTAACAGTCAAAACTTCATTTCCACTGGTCAAAGGCAATTCAACTGTCACACTTTGATTATCTGCAAATCTGAAAGCATCATCACCAAAATCTGCATTTAATCTAATCGGGCGTGTTCTAGTGCGCGTATTCTCATTTGGAATAATGGCTCTGACCGTGGCATTATAGTCCTTACCAGAATCTGTAATTACCTTAGCTTTGGTTCCCAATTCTAGATTGTCTAAACGATAACTTGGGATATCCACTTCAACTTCAACAGACTTATCATTAGATAGAGTTAGCACTTTAGCTCCCACATTTACATACCCACCAACTTCCACATGTTTTTCTACGACTATCCCATCGTAGGGAGCCTTTATACTTGTATTCTGAATATCGATCTGAGCTTGTTCAAGCGCCGCCTTGAATTCTTGGTATTGTGCCCTACGTTCAGCAACCATTCCTTCTTGATCTTCGAACCGCGCCCTTGAATAGGCTGCAGATCTCGATAACTTTTTCATACGCATGAGTTCTCTTGTAGCATTTGCTAGCATTGTTTTATAGCGCGATACCTGTGCCGATATTCTCCTTCTACTTGCCTGTAAAGCTCGTTTATCTAGGGAAACTACTACGGTATTTTTTTCAACGCGATCACCCACACTAACTTTAATACTTTTCACTGCCCCTCGAACTTGAGCAGCTAAAGGACCCTTCTGCATGGCAGCGATTCGGCCAATAACTTTATAAGTTTCCTTTGTTGTCTCGAGTTTAACCTCTTCCAATTTTACAGCTTGTGGCGGACGTCCACCCGATCTTCCTCTCTTTTTAGCCCCCTTCTTTTTTACAACTTCTTTTTGATTCTTCTTTTTTTCGCCCGATTTTTTTTCTGGGCAACCTTTCCCTTGAAAAAACGCTGGGATTTCAGCTCCATCAAGTCCTCCGTTTTTGTCACAATCCATTTCATCAAAATTAGCCGCAAGTGGTCCACCGGCCTCGCTTCTCTCGATCAGCCCATTTTTGTTTTTATCGGCAGCTTTGGCTCGATCTGAAAGAGGCGGAAACTTCGACTTTTTCTGAGCGGTTTTAGTCTCTTTCTTCGGACAACCTTTCCCTTGAAAAAAAGCAGGAATCTCCGCTCCATCAAGTCCACCGTTTTTATCACAATCCATTTCATCAAAATTAGCCGCAAGTGGTCCACGCGCTTCATCTCGGTCAATCAGGCCATTATTATTGGCATCAAGTCCTTTAGCCCTATCAGAGAGGGGGGGTGTTTGTCCTAATACACCATTTGCCATTGTTAAAACAACTAAAGCCGCAAATAGTGTAATTATTTGATCTTTGGCGTTATTTTTAATTAAATTAGATAGTTTCATAATAATCTCTGCTGATAGACAGTCCCGACTTTATTAAAGCAACCACAATCATTTAGCATCCCTAAATAATATT
>CAZXSC010000030.1:0-26058 GCA_964643045.1 uncultured Rhodospirillaceae bacterium | reverse complement strand
CGCCAGCTTTGGCGGTGATCCTTTTGGTGTCAATATATATATCGTCCAATTACGGCGGTTCGATTACTGCGGTGCTAATTAATACGCCGGGTACACCCGCCGCCGCCGCGACAGCTATCGACGGTTATCCAATGACCTTGAAGGGTGAAGCTGGTAAGGGCCTTGGGATATCGCTAATTGCCTCGACAATAGGAGGAATTTTTGGCGTCTTTATCTTAATTGTTTTTGCAGTACCTTTGGCAAAATTAGCGATCAGTTTCCATCCCGCGGATTATTTTGCCCTCGCCATATTTGGCCTAACTACAGTTGGTTCGTTGGGCAGTGGTAATGTAGCAAAAGCTATGGTCGCTGTTTTATTTGGCCTGATCATCAATACCGTTGGACTCGACCCAATCTCAGGAGTATCGCGTTACTCTTTTGGCGTTGATCAATTGTATGATGGATTTAGTTTGATCCCAGCTTTGATTGGTTTGTTTGCTCTTAGTGTTGTTTTCTCTGCCTTCGAAAAAGGTGAATTTGGATCAACTGCGCTCGATAAAGTCTCGGGAAATTTTCCAACTTTTTTTGAAACCTGGAAAACCAAGTTTACTATCGTGCGGTCATCAGTTCTTGGCACAATTATAGGTATCTTTCCGGGCGCCGGCGCGACGATTGCCTCGTTTATTAGCTATAATATTGCGCAACGTTCCAGCAAGGAACCTGAAACTTTTGGCAAAGGAGCGATGGATGGCGTCGCCGCCTCAGAAGCTGCCAACAGTAGTTCCGTAGGTGGAGCTTTGATCCCCCTGCTTGCGCTGGGTATTCCAGGCAGTGCTACGGATGCGGTTCTAATTGGGGCCCTGCAGTTACATGATATTACCCCTGGACCGTTGTTGTTTCAGTCTAATCCGGAAATTGTTTACGGAGTATTCGCCAGTTTGATTATTGCCAATGCCGTTATGTTGTTTTTAGGTATTTTCTGTGTCCGGTATTTTGCTAAAGTGGTTGAAGTTCCCGCAAGTGTCCTTTACCCGATGATTCTTGCTATTGCTTTGATCGGAAGTTTTGCTGTACGCAATTCATTTTTTGACGTTGGATCTTGTTTTGCCTTTGGTGTAATTGGCTGGATCTTCAAGCGTTATGATTATCCCGTTGCGCCAATAGTATTAGGTATCGTTTTGGGTAGCTTGTTGGAAGAAAACTTCCGGCGTGCCGTGATGATGGAAGGGCCGACAGTATTTCTGACGCAACCTTTGGCAGCTACTATGCTGGCCGTTGCTGCCCTGTTATTTTTATGGCCAATTTATAGAAATTATAGGAACAAAAAAGCCGAAAAAGAAAATAAAAGTTAAATGGAAGGTAAAATAAAAATAAACTGCGCTGCGTCTACCAGGTTGTAAATGGGTTGGCAATCAGGTTTGAATTAAAATACCTGGGGTCGTCAGTCACCTCTTCACCGATCCACTCGGGTTTTTTAAATTCTTGGCCCTCTGACTCTAACTCAACTTCAGCGACAATCAGGCCTCCGTTGACACCGCCGAATTCATCAATTTCCCAGATTAATCCATCCAATGGCACTTTGAATCGATTTTTCTCAATGATTGGTTGCTCACACAAATCATCCAGCATCTCATTGGCCTCGTTTGCAGAAATCTCATATTCATACTCAACTCGTGTGGCGCCAACTGTAATTCCTTTGATCGTCAGGAAGCCTTTATCGTCTATCGTCCGCACCCGGACAGTTCGTTCCTTTACTGTTGATAAATAACCCTGCCGATAGGCAGTCCCTCTGGCAAGTTCTCGCCAGCCTTCGCCAGTGATTAGAAATTTCCGTTCGATTTCCAGCGCCATGGTCTTGTTATCCTTGCGTTGTAAATACTTAATACGAGTTAAATTTGCACAACAGACTGTTAGCGTGCCTGGTCTTAATTACGCGGGAAGAGGCTCCATCCCAATGACCCGTTTAATCGCCCTCAAGTAGTTAACGTTCTCATATTCATCCAGGCCTAACATTTTTTTGGCCTTAAGGATGTTCGGAATGTCCACGGACTCAACCGCAACCGTTTGTAATCCTGCACCGTTAATTTCGATTTCAGCTATTTCGGTAATGCAGTCACTGATGGTAAAGGCGAAGCGCCGCTTAAAAACCCTGACTGCGGCTAATTTTGAGTGTGGACTAATAACCTCGGAAAGATATTGATTAAGCGTATACTCTTCGCGGTCTAAATCAGGCATTTCAATTTCAAAGGCAGGGAATACCTCTCCAACTAAAGAAGCAGCCTTCATTGGAAATTCCCCTTTCATCCTCGGGTTCCACTGTTCCAAGCCTTCTTTCTCGGTAACAAATACTTTTATATCCATCAGTTTGTCACGGACCTTGGTATTATTCTCATTATTACCGTCGGAAACGATATATATTTCAGAGCTTTCCCGGATCCCTTCACAGGGAGAGAGCTTTCGCATTTTTTCTTCAACAAGCCCAAAGTTTTTAGCCCAGGTCCTAAATTCAAACCGCGGTTTAATTTCTTCTGCCATTACACCTTCCATTTCAAATTATTTTAGAGTTTGCAAATGTACCCATTCAGTGTGCGAAATCGTATATTACACTCGAATGGGACCGTGTAAAGAAATAAGAGATTGAACTGATATGAAACATTCTAATGCTCTTAGTTGAGCCATTGATTGCATCGAACACTCGGGTGCGCTACAAATTTTTAACTACATTCTGTCGTATTTTATCGGAGTATTTAATGGCGTCCTATCAATACATTTATGTGATGAAAGAATTGAACAAAACCTTTCAAGGTGGCCGCGAGTTGTTGAAAGATATTTCTTTATCTTTTTTGCCAGGCGCTAAAATCGGGGTCTTAGGTGCTAACGGGGCAGGCAAGTCAACTCTCTTGAAAATTATGGCAGGTATTGAAACGAATTTTAGTGGTGAAGCATGGGTGGCGGAGGGCGCCCGTGTTGGTTATTTGCCCCAAGAACCTGAGTTAGATCCGGAAAAGGACGTTGCTGCTAATGCTATGGAAGGAGTTGGAGAGATTAAAGACCTTGTTGATAAATTTAATGACGTTAGTGCCAAATTCGCCGAACCCATGTCTGATGAGGAAATGAATGCTCTTTTGGAAGAGCAGGGAGATTTACAAGAAAAAATTGATGCCGTTAATGGCTGGGAAATTGAACGAACTGTTGAAATGGCTATGGATGCATTACGATGCCCCCCTGGTGATGGTGATGTAACAAAGCTATCAGGTGGTGAGAAACGACGGGTGGCCCTTTGTCGCCTATTATTACAGAAACCGGATTTATTGCTACTTGACGAACCAACGAACCATTTGGACGCTGAGTCGGTTGCTTGGCTGGAAATGCATCTTCAAGAATATGACGGTTGCGTCATTGCTATAACCCATGATCGTTATTTCCTTGATAACGTTGCGGGCTGGATACTCGAACTTGATCGTGGTCGAGGTATCCCGTATGAGGGGAATTATTCATCGTGGTTGGAGCAAAAGCAAAAACGCCTCGCTCAGGATGAGAAACAAGAACAGGCACGACAGATCACGCTCGCGAATGAACTAGAGTGGATTCGGCAATCCCCTCGAGCACGCCAGGCAAAAAGCAAGGCACGTATCACCGCATATGAGAAATTAAAGGCCGAGGCCGATAACAAAACCCCGGATACCGCACAAATTATTATACCACAGGGTCCGAGGCTGGGCGATTTAGTGATAGAAGCGGATAGTTTGGTAAAGGGTTTTGATGGTCGACTTCTATTTGAGGATTTGAGTTTTAAAATACCGCCCGGAGCGATAGTGGGTATTATTGGTGCTAATGGTGCAGGCAAAACGACACTTTTTAATATTATATCTGGTTCTGAAGAATGTGATTCAGGATCGGTTAAATTTGGTGATACCGTAAAATTGGGCTATGTGGATCAATCGCGCGAAAAACTTTCTGATGATTTGAGTGTTTGGGAAGAAATCTCTGAAGGTTTGGATGAGGTTGAACTTGGCCATCGTACAATGCAGAGCAGAGCTTACGTTTCACAATTTAATTTTAAGGGACCCGATCAACAAAAAAAAGTTGGTCAATTATCAGGCGGTGAACGAAATCGGGTGCACCTTGCCAAAGTTATGAAGTCCGGTACCAACGTTATCTTGCTGGATGAGCCAACCAATGATTTAGATGTTGATACATTGAGGGCTCTCGAGGAAGCACTTCTTGCATTTCCAGGATGTGTCCTAATCACCAGTCATGATAGATGGTTTCTAGACCGGATAGCCACTCACGTCATAGCCTTTGAAGGGGACAGCCAGGTTGTTTGGTTTGAGGGAAATTACGATGACTACGAAGCCGATCGCCAGCGCCGCCTTGGAGCTTTAGCCGAGCAGCCTCACCGTATTAAATATCGTCCTCTTGTGAAAAACTAATCAAGACTCAGTTTTCGGGCGACGTAAAATCTGCAATTTTCTTGTTTAAGGCGTTCGTAAGGCCCGACACTTTACCACCGCTGTTTCGTATCACCGAGACAAATTCAGACCGTTGAGTTTGAATCCAGCTTACACCTTCGACAACTATATCTATTATTTTGTATCTACCATTTGACAATTTAATCCGCCAGGTAACGCTAATTGGCTTGGAATTCTTTCGATCAATCTGGGTACTGACAAAAGCTGAGTTCTTCCGTCTGGTTGTTTCATTGATTTTAAGTTTAGCCTTCGTGTAAACTCGAAAACGTTTGCTATAGGTCGCTACAATAAAATTTTCAAACAGTTTGAGATATTTAGCACGTTCCGACTTTGGTATCCTTCGCCAATAACGCCCAACTACCCATTTTCCAATACCTTTAAGATCAAAGCTTTCCAGCATTAGTTTCCGAAAACGTTTCTGATGCTCGGCGAGAGATATATCCTTCTCAAGAAGCGATGTTTCAGCTTTAGCTGCAAGTGAGACAATAAACTTTGCAGCACCATCGGTAAATTCGTCTGCATGGACCTTAGTTATGCTAAGGCTGAAAACGAGAGCTAAAGCAAAAATTGTGGCGATCAAGCCGCGGCTGATTATTTTCATTTTTTATTGCCTGGCATTGCTGCTTTGCGGATCATTTATGGGATCTTTTTTATGAGGTGTGCTTGCGAAGTTTGGAGTTTTATTATTCTTGGAATCGGTGCCATTTGAAATATCTTTGTTTCTTCTTTGTCGGTAGAGGCTACGAAGGGCTGCGTAAAAATCAATGGACGATTTCTCGAGCTCTTCCAATACATCCCACAATTGATCGCGTGTATCTATACCGCTAACAGCAGTACGAGTAATTGGAACCCACTCCCTGTCGTCATTATCGGCCCACCAATTAATTGGATCTAATAATCCATCAACAAGTTTTCCTATTGCGTCTCTTGGATTTGAGGGGCCGAGCAATGGTAGCATTATGTATGGGCCTTCGCCAACACCCCAAACGGCTAGCGTTTGACCAAAATCCTCATCGTGGGCCTCAATGCCCCAGTCGGTAGCTTGATCACGAAGTCCCGCAATTCCGACAGTCGAATTTATTACAAAACGGATTACGGTATTGCCAGCACGGTTCGGTTCACCCTGCAGCATGTCATTGGCTAAAATGACCGGGGTTTTTATATTCTTAATAAAATTATGCACGCTGTTACGGATGAATTCGGGTAATATACCGCGGTACAGCCCCGTAACGGGCTCGATGAGCGCTGCATCCAATCCTTGATTGAATTTAAAAATAAATCGATTGGTCTGCTCAAATGGGTCATTTATTTTTCGTAATTCGGCAATGGCACCCGGGTCATCACTAGGCGCAGAAGCGCACCCTGAAATGGTAAACGCCAAGAACAGTAACGCAAAAAATTTTATGAGGGTGAAATTATGTCCACGCAATGTCTTTTCTTATCCTTTTAAGCCCGCCTGGGCCTTCAAAACAGCACTATTGAATTAAACCTGAGATTCCGAGTTGGCGGTTAAAACTACTATCCCTAGCTAAAACTTTTTCCGACTGCCCTACATATTGGTGGATGATCTTCCAAACGGATTAAAAAATCGTTACCTAAATTCGCATTAATCTAAATCATCAAGGGAAGATTGAATAGAGTTACTGTGTATAAATTAGTGCACTTATGGCCCTTTTTACTCCGGTTAGTCAGTTTTGTTGTATTTATACAACAATTTTATCAACAATTTATTCACAATTTTATACTCGGTTTGAGGTTTAGGTAATTAGGATCCCGATAAAGAGCTGGGGCAGGTTATAAATCGCTAAAAATGGTCTCTTTGAGTTATTTATATTCATGAATTCAATATACGTTTTCACTTATACTATGATTTGCTATACTATATAAATATATGTATATATTATTATGTAGTGTGGCAAAGATCCTGAGGGTTGTATGAATAAACTTCTAAAAATATTGAAGGCGCTAGCCGAGCCGAGCCGGTTACGCCTATTTAACTTGTGTTTTACAGGGGAGTTTACCGTTAGCGAACTTGTTCAAATTTTAGGCCAGTCACAGCCACGGGTGTCACGTCATCTCAGAATTTTATGTGAAGCTGGTTTATTGCAGAAAATCCGTGAGGGTAATTGGATGTTATATCGGATAGCAGTGGAAACAGATGGAGCAATGATCGGAAAGAAAATTCTTGATTCCCTCCCAAAAAGTGACCCTGCAATAGACCGTGATCAAGAAAGATTAAGCAGTGTCATGATGGACAGGAGTAAATCAGCAACAGATTATTTTCGTTTTAGAGCAGAACAATGGGACCAATTAAGAAAACAGCATGTTGACGAATCCCAAATAGAAGAAGTTATTGAAGGTATATTCGGCCAGGAGAAAATTAATAATTTTCTTGATGTAGGTACGGGGACAGGAAGAATGTTGGAGTTAGCTGGTCCGTATGCAGAAAAAATGGAGGGTATTGATCAGTCTCGCGAAATGTTAGCGGTAGCGCGTCGCAATCTTGAGCAGACAAGATTCAATAATTATTCAATCCGTCAGGACGACATGTATCAATTGTCAGCCGCGGATGAGAATTATGATATTGTTTGCATACATCAAGTCCTTCACTTTGCCCAGGAGCCCGGCAAAGTTATAGCTGAAGCCTCCCGAGTGCTTCAGCAAGGTGGCAGGCTGGTAATAGTCGACTTCGTAACGCATAAGATTGTGGAACTCAGAGAAATTCATCACCATTACCGATTAGGATTTTCGGACGGTGAATTTGTTCACTGGTTTCAACGGAGTGGTCTACATTTTAGATCGCCAACTCACATTGCCGGGAGGCAACTTACCGTGGGGATTTGGATAGGCACCAAAATGTCGAAAAAATGATGACATGGTGAATTCGTCAAAACAAATGATGCCTGCTGCCGGGTCCCTTTCAAGAAAAGTTGGTGTGTCTTTCGAATTTTTCCCCCCGAACACCAAACAAATGGAACAAACCTTGTGGAAGTCGGTTGATCGACTCGCTCCATTATTACCAGACTTTATGTCGGTGACGTATGGTGCGGGTGGATCAACCCGCGACCGGACACATGATGTTGTCCGTCGTATTCAAAATGAGAAAGGTGTTTCGGCCGCTGCCCATCTTACTTGTGTTGGAGCTACGAAAGAGGAAATAAATAGAATTGCGAGTAATTATTGGTCTGAGGGTATTAGGCAAATTGTTGCTTTAAGGGGCGATCCAATAGAGAATCAGACAGTTTATCGACCTAAGGCTAAGGCATATAATTTTGCTGTTGATTTAGTTAAGGCTCTTAAAAAAATTGGGGATTTTGAGATAAGTGTTGCGGCCTATCCCGAGGTTCATCCAGAAGCTCGATCTCCTGACGAAGATCTCGATAATCTCAAACGAAAGATTGATGCCGGTGCAAGCCGGGCGATTACGCAATTCCATTTTGAGGCTGAAACATATCTACGTTTTAGAGACCGTGCTGCATCCGCGGGTATAAATGTACCCGTCATACCAGGCATTCTTCCCGTGACAAATTTTAATAAGGTCCTAAAATTTGCTGCTACATGCGGTGCCCATGTGCCGGACTGGATGGCAGAATTATTTTCTGGGCTTGATGATGATACTTCTACACGCCAGTTGGTTGCGGCAACTGTTGTTGCCGAGTATTGTCGTGTTTTACAGCACGAAGGTGTCACTGATTTTCACTTTTATACTTTGAACCGAGCCAATTTGGTTTATGCAATTTGTCACATTTTGGGAATAAGACCCGAGTGTTCCGATGGTTGCTAATTTTGTGTCAAAACGCTCCGAACTTTCAGCCCTTTTTGACCAGCGGATTGCTATATTAGATGGTGCGGTTGGTACTATGTTACAGAGTTACGAGCTAAATGAAAATGACTATCGAGGGGCGCGATTTCAAGACCATAATTTTGATCAAAAAGGTAATAATGATCTTTTATCCCTAACCCAGCCGCAGGTTGTACATGAGATACACAATGCTTATATCGACGCTGGTGCAGATATTATTGAAACCAATACATTTAATTCTACAAGGATCTCACAATCCGATTACGGTATGGAAACGGTTGTTTCTGAATTAAATTTTGAATCAGCATGTATAGCAAGAAATGCAGCTGATTCAGCCGACAGGCCAATTTATGTAGCAGGTATTTTAGGCCCAACGAATAAAACGGCATCAATTTCTCCAGACGTAAACGATCCTGGTTATCGCAATGTATCTTTTGAGGATTTGGTGATCGCTTATGCGGAAGCCGCCGAGGCCCTTATCGCCGGCGGCGTCGATCTTTTAATGGTTGAAACCATATTTGATACGCTGAATGCTAAAGCAGCTCTATACGCTATTATGAAATTACAACTGGAGCGAAGTATAGATATACCATTAATGATTTCTGGGACAATTACTGACTCTTCGGGCCGAACTTTAACAGGACAGACACCAGAGGCTTTCTGGAATTCTATTTCCCATGCTAAACCGTTAATTATTGGGTTGAATTGTGCCTTAGGGGCGGATGATTTAAAGCCACATATCCAAGCACTTTCGCGCGTAGCACCAACATATCTCAGTATGCACCCAAATGCAGGTTTACCTAATGCATTTGGCGGATATGACGATGAGCCTGACCAAATGGCAGAAAGTTTATATGAATTTGCGAATCGCGGCTTCTTGAATGTGGTCGGTGGGTGTTGTGGTACGACGCCAGAGCATATCCGTATCCTTGCCGAGCGTGTTGAAAATTTGCCACCTCGTGTAATTCCGGAGCTTTCGGTGCATGGACGCCTTAGCGGTTTAGAGCCACTTAATATTAATGAGGTTACCGGTTTTATAAATGTTGGCGAACGAACGAACGTTGCAGGATCTGCGCGGTTTAAACAATTGATAGTGGAAGAAAATTATGAGGCTGCTGTTGAGATAGCACGTCAGCAGGTCGAAAACGGCGCCCAAATCATCGATGTTAATATGGATGAGGCGATGCTCGATGCGGAGACGGCGATGGCGCACTTTATTAGGTTGGTGGCTTCTGAGCCTGATATTTGTCGAATTCCAGTTATGATAGATAGTTCAAAATGGTCGGTTATTGAGGCTGGGTTGAAATGCGTCCAGGGTAAAAGTGTTGTTAATTCAATAAGCCTTAAAGAAGGAAAAAAAATATTTAAGGCTCAAGCCCAAGAACTGCTTTATTATGGCGCGGCAGCAGTTGTTATGGCATTTGACCATCAAGGCCAAGCCGACACTTATCAGCGCATGATTGAGATTTGCAAAGAGTCATACCGAATATTAGTCGAGGAAGTCGGATTTAACCCTGAGGACATCATTTTTGATCCCAACATTTTCCCCGTCGCCACCGGGATCGAGGAACACCGTAATTTTTCAAAAGCTTATATTGATGCTGTGTCTTACATCAAAGGAAATCTACCATTTGCGAATGTAAGTGGCGGAGTAAGCAATGTGTCGTTCTCTTTTCGAGGAAATAATGCTTTGCGAGAGGCGATGCACGCTGTTTTTTTGTACCATGCTGTTAATGCTGGGATGGATATGGGAATTGTAAATGCTGGCCAGTTAGCCGTTTTTTCGGAAGTTAATAGCAAACTCAGAGATCGTATTGAAGATGTTATTTTAAACCGCAGAGTAGATGCCACGGAGCGATTACTGGAAGTTGCTAATGAAGCCGAAGGAAAAATCAAAAATAATAATGACGAGCTATCATGGCGAAAACAGAATGTCGGCGAACGAATTGCTCACGCACTAGTAAAGGGCATCTCCGAATTTATTGTTGAGGATACAGAAGACGCCCGTGTACAAGCAGAAAATCCAATAGATGTGATTGAGGGGCCATTAATGGGTGGGATGAATATCGTTGGGGATTTGTTTGGCTCAGGGCAAATGTTTTTACCCCAAGTCGTAAAATCTGCTCGTGTTATGAAACAAGCTGTCGCCCATTTAATACCTTTTATTGAGGCCGAAAAAATGGCATTTGAGGCCATTCAAACTAGGCGTAAAATATTACTTGCGACCGTAAAGGGTGATGTGCATGACATAGGCAAGAATATTGTCGGTGTTGTTTTGCAATGCAATAATTACGAGGTGATTGATCTTGGTGTGATGGTTTCATACGATAGAATCGTAGAAGCGGCCAGATCTAAAGAAGTTGATATTATAGGCCTCTCAGGGCTGATTACTCCGTCGCTAGAAGAAATGGTTGTCGTCGCTGGGGAGCTTTCGAAGGATAACTTTGAAATTCCTTTATTAATAGGTGGAGCAACAACGTCAAAAGTACATACCGCCGTCAAAATTGCACCCAATTATAGGGGCCCTACGGTATATGTGACTGATGCCTCAAGAGCTGTAGCGGTCGCCAGTAATCTTTTGAGTCAAACTTTAAGGGGTGATTATGTTGAAAAAATTAGCAATGAGTACCAAAGTGTCCGTGAAGAATACGCGGAACGGGCAAGCAAAGACAACATAATCACACTCGAAGACGCAAGGAAGGCCGCACACGTTATTGATTGGGCACAAACTTCACCGACTGTTCCCAGCTTTTTAGGTGTGAAAGCATTTGAAAACTATGATTTAGCTGAGTTGATACCCCGTATTGATTGGACGCCGTTCTTTCGCACGTGGGAACTGGCGGGCAATTATCCAAAGATTTTGGAAGATGATTTGGTTGGCGAAGCTGCGCGGTCTTTATTTGCTGATGCGCAAGCTATGTTGAAGCGTTTAGTGGACGAAAAATGGATCACCGCAAACGGTGTGATTGGCTTTTTCCCGGCAAATTCTAATGGAGATGATGTTGAGATATACGTTGATGAGACACGCAGTTCTGTCCATTCTGTTATTTCTTTTGTTAGGCAACAGATGCATAAAACGTCTGGGCGACCAAATTTTTGCCTCGCTGATTTTATTGCGCCGAAAGGCACAGGCGTCTCTGATTATATAGGTGGTTTTGCTGTCACTTCCGGCCATGAAATTAACAAAAAACTCGCAGAGTTTATTGACTGTCACGACGACTATAGTGAGATTTTGTTAAAGGCGCTGGCAGATAGATTGGCCGAGTCGTTTGCCGAGCGAATGCATGAACGAGTTCGGAAAGAATTTTGGGGTTATCAGAAAGATGAAGAATTGACAAATGATCAAATTATCAAAGAGAAGTATATTGGAATTCGACCTGCCCCAGGCTATCCGGCGTGTCCAGATCACAGTCTAAAACTTCAATTATTTGACCTTCTGGATGCCCCTCAAAAAGCAACTATAGACCTAACTGAAAGTTTTGCCATGATGCCCCCATCTTCGGTGGCTGGTTATTATTTTTCTCACGCTTCATCCCACTATTTTGGAATAGGAAAAATCAATAAAGATCAAGTTCTGGATTATGCCAAGCGCCGAAAAATTTCACTGGTGCAAGCTCAGGATTATCTTGCCCCTATTTTGAATTATTCTCGCCAAATGAGGTGAAAGTGGCCCCTGAATATGTTTTCATAATCGGTTGTCCTGATAAAACAGTCGCGTTCAGCTAAAAGTTGTAGTCGAAATCTTAAAATATTTCCTTATTTTTTGTTTGGAGTATATTTACCAGACGTCATATACACTTTATATAAACCTAATACTCAATTTGTGATACTCATCCCATAGAAGGGTTCGTTCTGGTACGGTTACTGACAAAAGAAAAAATAAGATCATGGCAGATTTTCGAATTAGATATGGCCGTATTTTAATACGGTTGCGACGCCTTATCAGGAATGATCAACTTATATTATCAATTTTAGCCGTATTTGTAGGTGCGGCAGCAGGCGGGGGAGTCATCGCTATCCGGGAATCGATTGATTGGGTCCAGGGCCTAGTTTTTGGCGGGACATCAGAGAATTTGATTTCAACTGCTCTTTTATTACCATGGTGGCAGATATTGTCTGTACCTACAGTCGGCGGTCTGGTGATAGGGTTATTCATTTACTATTTTATACCCGGCCGAAAGTCGATCGGTGTAGCCAAAGTAATTGAATCAAGTGCTTTGCAAGGAGGCCGTATGAGTTTTCGGGCGGGTATTTCTGCTGCAGTTGCCAGTGCTGCTTCAATTGGCGTAGGTGGTTCGGTAGGTCGTGAGGGACCAGCCATTCATTTAGGTGCAACATTCAGTGCTTGGTTTGCCAAAAGGCTCCATTTGACTCGATCCTTATCTCAGGCCTTGTTAGGTTGTGGCGCAGCTGCAGCTGTAGCGGCTTCTTTTAATGCTCCGATAGCTGGGGCACTTTTTGCCCATGAAGTAATTGTTGGACATTTTGCTATGAGTGCATTTGCACCAATAGTTATTTCTAGCGTTGTGGGGACTATTGTATCGAGGGTTTATTTTGGCGATGTACCTGCTTTCGGAATTGCAGAACAATCGTTAGCTTCATTTTGGGAATTTCCCGCAGTCATAGGGTTAGGCATTGCGGGAGGAGTTGTCGCCATCGTGTTCATGCGAACAACAATGAAAATAGAAGACCTTATGAATAATTTGCCAGGGCCATCCTGGAAAAACCCGGCCTTAGGGGGCTTCTTGCTCGGCCTGATTGCAATCATTTTTCCTCAAGTGCTTGGTGTTGGGTATGAAGCAACCGATATGGCACTTAAGATTCAGTTGCCACTTTATTTGCTGGTATCGCTCATATTCATGAAGATAATCGCTACCTCAATCTGCATTGGCAGTGGGTTTGGGGGTGGAATTTTTACACCATCTTTGATGATAGGGGCAATGCTTGGAGGGTCTTATGGGATGATTTTTACAGGTATTTTTCCTGACTTAGCTTCTGGCTCTGGCACTTATGCTATAATAGGTATGGGTGCTGTATCTGCAGCTGTTTTGGGAGCGCCTATCTCGACAACATTAATAGTATTTGAGTTGACCGATGACTATCCATTAACGATCGCTGTGATGATTGGGGTAGTGGTCTCAAATATTATTGCGCAACAGTTTCTAGGAAAGTCATTTTTTAACTGGCAATTGGAACGAGCGGGTTTGGATCTAAAGGGTGGCTTTGAAACTACATTGCTTCGCAGTATTAACGTACATCAATTGATAGATCGTGACGCGGAAACTGTCACCGTTGATAGCAAGCTCCAAGAATTACGTAATAAATTACAATTTTCTCAAATAGGTGAATTATTTGTACTAAGCAAAAATGGCGAGTTGGTTGGAACTGTTACATTAGCAGATCTTAGTGATATTGCTTTCGACCATGATGTTGATGATTTGATTAATGCTGTTGATGTTTCTCGTTTGCATCCTCCAACACTAAATCAATATGACAACCTCGAAACGGCAAATAAAGTAATCCGAGACAGTGGAGAGCATTTTATTGCGGTAGTTGAGAGCCATGAGTCTATGAAATTTGTGGGTGCATTATATGAAACCGAAGTAATGTCGGCTTATAATAAGGCGCTTGTGAAGGTGCGCCATGAAGAACATGAAGGTGTACCTTAGGCTTCCATTTATAATTAAGTATAAGTGATTATTGAATGTGTGGGATATCACTTTTAAGAAGAGTTTATTGTTTTATATTAAAAAAGCGTCTTCGGATTAACTGGTTCGCATCTTAATAGATGATATAATAATTATATGTCAGATCCATTCAAACTTTCTGAAAATGAGGAAGATTTATCTGAAACACTTGTTCCAGATTCTCTATCTAATCAACCCTTATCCTATATGGCTGGTCTAAATGATGAACAGATTCAGGCTGTTAGGGCTGTTGAAGGACCCCTGCTTGTTCTGGCAGGTGCGGGTACTGGGAAAACAAGAGTTTTAACAACGCGCCTTGCCCATATATTGGTCCAAGGTAAAGCCCGGCCATGGGAAATATTAGCCGTAACCTTCACCAATAAAGCTGCGCGTGAGATGCAAGATAGGGTTGCTACAATCACGGGAAAGCCGGTTGAAGGATGGTGGCTTGGCACTTTCCACGCATTGTGTGCGCGTATTTTACGGCGTCACGCAGAGTTAGTTGGCCTTAAAAATAATTTTACTATTCTTGATACAGACGATCAGTTACGCCTTCTGAAAAAATTGATTATCTCCTCGGAAATTGACGAAAAGAAATGGCCCGCTCGTTTGCTAATGGGTACTATTCAACGTTGGAAGGATAGGGGTCTGAACCCGGAACAAATAACGAATGAAGAAGGATCGGAATTTGCTGAGGGTATTTTAGTCGAGCTTTACCACGATTATCAAAAAAATTTAAAAGCGTTCAATGCCGTAGATTTTGGTGATCTACTTTTACAATGCTTAAATCTGTTTACAAAAAATGGCGACGTACTGTATGAGTATCAGAAACAATTTCGTTATTTATTGGTTGATGAATATCAAGACACTAATATTGCACAATATCTATGGTTACGCCTACTTGCTCAGGAGCACAAGAATATTTGCTGTGTTGGGGATGATGACCAGTCAATCTATTCATGGCGCGGGGCTGAGGTAGAAAATATCTTGAAATTTGAAAAAGATTTTGCAGGCGCAGTTGTCATTCGCTTGGAGCAGAATTATCGCTCAACACCTCATATATTGGCGGCAGCTTCAGGATTGATTTCTCATAATGAGGATCGTTTGGGCAAAACATTGTGGACAGGTGTGAATGAAGGCGAACTCGTTAAAGTTCATGGGGTTTGGGATGGAGAGTCTGAGGCTCGATTAGTAGGCGATGAAATTGAGCAGCGTCAAAATCGAGGGCAAAACCTCGAAGAAATCTCAGTACTTGTCCGGGCTGGATTTCAAATGCGTGAATTTGAAGAGCGGATGATCACTTTAGGGATACCTTACCGTGTGATTGGCGGCCCTCGTTTTTATGAACGCCAGGAGACGCGGGATGCGATAGCCTATCTCCGGGTTCTAAACAGTCCGGATGACGATTTAGCATTCGAAAGGATTCTTAATGTTCCAAAGCGGGGACTAGGCCCGGCGACGGTTAAGGCCATTCACCAATTAGCTCGGACGCGAATTACGTCAATGTATGACGCTGCTCAGTTGATCGTAGAGACGGATGAAATAAAACCAAAAGCACGAAAGTCTTTAAGCGGGTTATTAAGTGATTTCGGGCGCTGGCGTTCCAATATTGAAGTGCTACCACACTCTGAATTGGCGGAGATTATATTGGACGAATCCGGTTACATGGATATGTTGGTGCGAGATAAATCGCTTGAGGCTCCCGGACGGTTGGAGAATTTGAAGGAACTGATTACCGGACTTGGAGATTTTGATAATCTTCAAGGATTTTTGGAACATGTTAGCTTAGTTATGGAAAATAAGGAGAACTATACCGAGGATAAGGTCAGTTTAATGACATTGCATGCAGCCAAAGGGCTTGAATTTGAAACTGTTTTTTTGCCGGGTTGGGAAGAAGGTTTGTTTCCGCATCAGCGTAGTTTAGACGAAGACGGTTTGAGTGGATTGGAAGAAGAACGGAGGCTCGCTTACGTTGGCATCACTCGAGCAAAAAAAGAAGCTGTTATTCTTTATGCTGCCAATCGTCGCGTTTACAATCAATGGCAGAATTCATTACCCTCACGTTTTGTTGATGAGTTGTCAGCTGGGAGTATAGATCATATATGTAATCAGGAATTTAACTTTGATATTGGTACTCATAATTCCCAGGAATCGAGCGGCTCTAACCGTGTTCAAGAAACGAATAACATCCCTCTTGTTTCACCACAGGAACGTGGTTTTGCAAGCGATGGTACTGTATTGGTTGGTGAGGCTAGTATTGGCAGTTCGTCACCGAACGAAAGCAAATTTGAAATTGGTTTTCGTATTTTTCATCAGAAGTTTGGCTATGGAAAGGTCTTGGCTTTAGATGGCAATAAGCTCGAAGTTGATTTTGAAAAAGCTGGAATAAAAAAGGTTATCGATAGTTTCGTTGATTTGGCTTAACTGTGGTTAATACCTTATATGAAATATCATTCGAAATACCTTATCATTACGCATCAACGTATGCTGAATGTCTTGAGCCTCATTTGGATTCTGTTTCATGGAGTGCTAGAGAGGGAGTCTCGATTGCGAGGGTGGTTGGTTTTTCAAACCAGTCACCAGATAAAGGGACTATTAAATATATAATCTTTCACATATCTGAGGTAGTTGGAGTTCGTCCGCCGAGAATTAACATCGAGCGAAAACCAACACGGGATTGGGTTCAGGATAATCTAAAAAAATTCCCCCCAATTACGGTGGGGCGATATTTCGTGCGCGGGGTTTTATCTAGTGAACGCGTGCCATATGGAAAAATTGGCCTAAATATTCCCGCTAGCGTCGCTTTTGGAACTGGTGACCACGGTTCGACAAAAGGTTGTTTGGTTGCACTTAATATAATTATCCAAACCTCTAGTCGACAACATATTCGTTGGGCGCTTGATATGGGCTGTGGATCAGGAATCCTCGCGATTGCGATCGCAAAGCGTTTGTATATTCCAGTTGTTGCGGTAGATAATGATCCGAGGTCAATCCAAGTTTCTAAGAAAAACACAAAGAACAATGGTGTATCGCGGTATGTGCGAATTGTTTATGGGGAGGGATACAATCATCCCGAGGTAACGATCCACACATATGATTTAATAGTCAGCAATATCTTGGCAAAGCCATTAACGCGGATGGCGAAAGATCTAAAACGTCATTTAACCCCCGGAGGATTTGTTGTCTTGTCTGGGCTTTTGTCCAGGGACGTAAACAGAATAGTCTCAGTGTATATATATCAAGGTCTATCGGTTTTTTCGCGTATTGAAGTAGGTGAGTGGCAGACGCTTGTTCTAAGAAATCCTATAGGGAAGAAATGATAGTTCCTACAGCATCAAAATTAGTACCCACCATAGGTATTGAAAATCAATGTTTGACAAAGATGATACGCCGATCTGCATTAACCAAATTCAAGAGATACCGAACTATTGCAAGGATAGTATAAGTCAAGTACGACAATTATAAGTCAAGCACAGTCAGCATATCTTTTATACTAGTAAATTTTTCCCATGGATGGCCGTCCGCTGCGTTTGCGGTTTCTGCGTCTTTTATTTTTTCTGCGTCTCCAATAGAAACAACGCGAACATTGCGTTCCAGGAGGAGTTTATCGGTAGCTTTACCTCCGGGCTTGTCGTCACTAATTTCTGTTTTATTCACCTTCTTAGTAAGGACGTCGACCACACTGCGCGAATCAGGTCCATTCGTAGGTATGGTTCCGTTAGAGCCACGCTTTGCCCATCCAACGACATATAGATTATCGCGTATCCAACCGTTAACATTCTCGATAGTAGCCCCATTTAAAGGCAATTCCTTTGGTGGATTAGCCTGATAACCAATTGCTGTGATGACAGAACAACAGGGCACATCAAATGTTTTGCCAGTTGGTGTGGCCTTCCCATTTTTTACTTCCGTACGTTCCAATCTAATCCCCTCGACACGTTTTGACCCTAATATTTCAACCGGTGCCGCATAAAATTGAAAATGCATTTTAACGGTCTTCTCAAGCTCTTTTTGGTCAGCTAGTTCTTTAAGGATTTTTAGATTTTTTTCCTTAATTCCTTTTTCTCGTCCTTCAAAATGGCCGACAACTTCATCCGGTAGTTGGCTGGCTGAAACGATAGCACTGCATCGCTCGAGATTACGGACTTCACCTAATTCTTTTGGTGTAAAACCGGCCTCGATCGGGCCACGGCGACCAAACATATGGACTTCCTTGATTGGCATATTCTGGATGACATTTAATGCAGATGTGGAAATATCCGAGCCCTTCATTTCTGAACGTGTTTTTGCGAGCACTCTGCAGACGTCCAATGCAACATTTCCGATCCCAATAACCGCCACATTTGAACCATCGAGTAATGGATCGATGTTGCTAAAATCCGGATGTGCGTTATACCATCCAACAAAGGCGCAGGCACCATAAACGCCAGGAAGATCTTCACCAGGGATACCCAATGGCCGATCATTGTAGGCTCCGATGGCAAAAATTATCGCGGTGTAATTATTTTCAAGTTCTCCTATGGAGATATCCCGATCAACCTCAACATTGCCAAGGTATCGAACCTGTTCAAGTCTAAGAGTTCTATAAAATTGTCGGGCAGTGTTTTTGGTTTTAAAATGGTCAGGAGCAACACCATACCGGATTAGGCCAAATGGCATAGGTATTTTGTCAAATACATCAATACGGCAATCTGGAAAACTTTTCAATAATGCATCAGCAGCGTACATTCCAGACGGTCCGGATCCGACGATAGCAAAAGACGCACTCATGTTTATTTTGGTCCCTACTTAGAGTTCAGCCCAAATGATATTTGTAACGCATCTCGGCTGATAGTAGCCATATTTAGCTAAATAAGATGGAAAGATTGTGACAAATTTTGTTTAAGGTCAAGCGCGGGTTAATCTCCTTGTTCAGCTGATCGATTCAGTTGATTTGTAAGTTTTTTACCCATTCTAAATTCTGTCAAAATTTGCCGAGCTAGATTACTGCGATTTAACCACGATTCATTTGTATTACCTGCGATATGAGGTGACATTACGACATTGTCCATTGCACAAAGTGGCCCGCGTTCAACCGCTGACCCTCCAACAACATCAAGGCCAGCACTTTTTATGGTGCCGTCTTTCAACGCTTGCACAAGAGCATCAGTATCAACAATGGAACCCCTGGCTATATTAATTAAAGTACCGTCCGATCCCAGAGCATTTAGGATTTCTCTATTGACTAGATTTCGTGTTGCTTCACCACCTGGACAGGCGACGACTAGGATTTCCACCTTGGTCGCCAGATTTTGTAATGTCGAGCAATATTCGTAACTGATATTTTCTCGTTTTGTTCGATTATGATAAAGAATATTCATTTCAAAGGCGGCGGCGCGTTTTGCAATTTCAAGGCCAATGGCGCCTAATCCCAATATGCCTATCGTTTTTCCGTAGATTGTATTACTACGAATAAAGAAAGTTTCCTCATCAGCTTCATTATTATGCATGGATTGATTGTTTGAAACAATATTACGATATAGTGCGAGTAGAAGAGCAAAAGCCTGATCAGCGCAACTGGCAGCATTGGTTCCCGCGGCATTCGTCACCCGAATATTTCTTTTTCTAGCGTTATCAATATCGAGGTGATCAATACCAACCGATTGCAAACATATTAGCTCTAAATTGGGCATTTGATCCATTAATCTTGAATCGATTTCACGTGGCCCGTCAGAAATAATGATTCGAATATTTTGACCAATTTTCCCAAGAAGAGCATTTCGATCCGGGGCTTCTTCTGCAAAATATAAATCAAAATATTTTGGAAGTTTTTCACGGTTCTCGGTGTTAATCGGGCAATTAACTAAAACACCTATTTTTTGGGGCACGTTTAAACTTTCTCTATGACGATAGAGGACCCTTGACCAACGCCAACACACATAGTGCAAAGTGCTTTTTTCCCCGTACTCCGTTGAAGTTGATACATAGCTGTTGTGACAAGACGTGCCCCACTTGCACCTAAGGGATGACCAAGTGCAATGGCGCCTCCCTGCGGGTTTACACGGGGATCGTCATCGGCAATATCAAGTTCTCGAAGTACTGCTAGTCCTTGCGCAGCGAAGGCTTCGTTCAGTTCAATTATATCTAGGTCATCCATTTTAATACCGAGTCGTTCCATTAATTTTTTTGTCGATGGTACCGGGCCAATGCCCATTATCCGCGGTGGCACGCCGCCGGCGGCCAGTCCCAAAATACGCGCCTTTGGCGTAAGGCCATGCTCTTTGGCAGCTTTTTCCGATGCGATGATTAAAGCGCAAGAACCGTCATTGATACCAGATGAATTTCCAGCAGTTACTGAACCACCTTCCTGGAAAGCCGGACGCAGTTTTTTCAATCCTCCAATTTCTGTACCTGGCCGGGGGTGTTCATCTTTATCAAAGATTACTTCATCCCCCTTATGCTGCGAAATCGTGACCGGCATTATTTCCTCAGCTAGGTTGCCATTTTCTTGTGCGGCTTCTGCCTTATTCTGACTTCTAAGTGCCATAAAATCTTGATCTTCTCGGGAAATATTAAAGTCGGCTGCCACATTTTCTGCCGTCGCGCCCATCTCATCGATCCCATATAACTGTTGCATTTTAGGATTGACAAAACGCCATCCCATAGTGGTGTCATAAATTTCCGCGTTTCGAGAGAACGCTGCCGTAGCTTTTGCCATGACAAATGGCGACCGTGACATACTTTCAACGCCACCAGCAATAAATAAATCGGCATCGCCGGATCGAATACCTCGTGCCGCACTTCCAACGGCATGCATCCCCGAGGCGCACAGTCGGTTTACGGAGACACCGGACACGCAGTCAGGAAGTCCCGCTAAGAGTAAAGCCATTCGAGCAATATTGCGATTATCCTCGCCAGCTTGATTCACGCAGCCAAAAATCACATCGTCAACTTTTTCCCAATCGGCCTTGGAGTTTCGCCCCATCAATGCCGAAAGAGGGAGCGCAGCTAAATCATCTGTACGTACAGATGAGAGTGTCCCGCCATAGCGGCCAATAGGAGTTCGAATGGCATCACAAATAAAAGCTTCAGTCATAATTTTTTCTGGTCGATTTGACTAGTCCTTCTCTAAGAAATTAAATAATGTAGATTGTGGGTTATTTAATACTCTAAGTGGGTTGATTCAACCTAGCATGATAAATCATTTTACGTTTTTGTACATTCAGTAAATTGGCATTATTAGGGATTTTTTAAATTAGATTATTAACTGGCATATAGAAATTTAACTGGACACACGCGGATCAGCATAGCCATACTCCAGTATTTTCCGATTGATGGTGTTTGAAGAAACGCGTGAAAAGAAGGTTTGTTTATGCCGAATGATTTAACGAATAAAGTATGTATTCCCTGTCAGGGAGGTATTCCGCCCCTAACGCCTGAAGAAGCCAAGTCATTGTTGCTGAGTGTGGAGGGATGGACGTTGCGGAAAGTCGCAAAACGTCTATACCGATCTTTTAAGTTTGATGATTTTCAAATGGCACTTGATTTTGTTAATAAGGTAGGCGTTGTTGCTGAGCAAGAAGGGCATCATCCAGACATTGATTTTGGTTGGGGTTACGTGAATGTTTTAGTGTTCACCCATAAAATTAATGGGTTGCATGAGAACGACTTCATTCTTGCTGCCAAAATTAATCTGATTCAAGAGTAATGTGTTCTTTCTGTTTGAGCCAATTTCTGTCCTGAATGGACAAATAGCAGGTCTCCGATTACTAACCTAATTTTCGCAAGTGTGTGTCTGACGGCGGATTGAGTTAGGTATAGTAGTTCGAGGCATAGCGCCCGGTGTGCCAATGTGCACTATATTTAGGGAATTTTGCCATTTTGGTTGCCTTCCCCGATATTGCGCTATTCTTGTCTAATACAATGTTTGAATAGTTAACTTTAGACCCATTAATTTTGGTTTACTTAATAGTATCTAGGATGATGAAAATCCGATTTATTTATTGGGGCTAATGCGCGGTTAGTGAACTTTTCTAAAGGCTTTATTTTTCTAATTCTTTAACACGTTGCTCGGCTATGGCTGCTTTTTTTTGTTCCCCTAATACTGTGTAGGACCGAGCCAATCGCCGCCAACCGTCAAGATTATCTGGATCTAACTTTAGGCGTTCGGCAAGTCGTTCCACCATTGAGCGAATAAATTGCTCGCGCTCTTTCTTTGTCATACTTTTAGCGTTATTGATATCGTCTTGCGTGGGGCCGTTTTCTCGACTCTGCTGTAAATTAGCAGGATTGTCTGACGGGGAAATTAGGCGTGAGGAGAAGTCGGAAATCTTGAATTTTCCGAAATCGGCCGCTTTTACCAGGCGTTCACGAACAGTATCGAGCCAGGGCGCGCCCAATGGCGAAACCGATATGAGATCGACCCAGTACTGAATAGCTTCCTGGTACCTCTTTCGCGTAAAAGAATCCAAACCAAGATAGTATAGTGCTTTATGTTCTCGGGGGTTAAGTTTTTGTGCTTTTTTGAAAAAATGCCTGACTTCTGTGTCAAATGTTCCGCCATTAGCCATAAATTTCGTTTCGGCTATGGATGCAGCTATTTCAGCTCGACTAGGATCTATTTGGAACGCACGTTTTAATGCGTCTGATGCCTCATTGAATTTTTCTAAGCTAACGAGAGATTGTCCAAGTAATGTCCAGCCATCTATTTCATTTGGATTCTTGTTCAGCCGTTTTTTAAGGCGTTTTAGAAGAAGTTTTAAATCACCATTGGCCGTTTCACTCGGGGGAATGAATTTGCGTTTGGCAAAAGGAAGGTCTGGTTTCCCAGGGGATCCTAAATGAGAGTATAAACCCAGAGATGTAAATGGAATAATGCTAATGATAACTGCGGTTTTTGTTATTGCCTGCTTTCTGGTTTCTGGCTGATCTCCGTTTCTATTTTCACCATTCTTTTTATTTTTTTTCATACGTTTCTTTATTTCATCCTGAAGAATATCGCCATCTTTAGCACTCAATATACCTCGTTCTATATCGCGTTCGATTTCAGTGAGCTGATCGCGATAAACGATCGCGTCTTGCTGGTCAAAATTATTGGTTCGTAAGCGGATAACCGGGAGGATAACAGCCGTGAGAGCTGCAAAGAGGATAATGATGCAGACAATCCAAAGGCTCAATTATCTTTCTCCGTATTTTCGGTCCGAGTTGGTTTATCAACAGATAATTTTTGACGGCGGAAGAATAAAATCAAGCCGATCAGGCCGATCAAGGTGATTACAAGAGGTCCAAACCATAGGACAAAAGTTGATCCTTTTACCGGCGGGCGTAGTAAAACAAAATCGCCGTAGCGAGATACAACATAATCTATAACCTGATTATTGGTGTCGCCTGCGATGATCCGTTCACGTACCAATATGCGTAAATCGCGTGCTAGTCGTGCATCTGAGTCGTCGATGGACTGATTCTGGCAGACGACGCAGCGAAGTCCTTTACTGACTATTCGCGCGCGTTTTTCGAGATCCGGATTTTTTAAAATCTCGTCTGGGTCAACGGCAAGCGCAGCTAGCGGAAAAATGAGAATGATTATTACGCTTGGCCAGGCCTTCATTTCTTTCTCAATTCATTTAGGATTGGTTTTAAAGTGTGCTTCCAAATTTCTTCGGTAATGGGTCCTGCATGTTTGAAGCGTATTATATTGTTTTTATCAACAACAAATGTTTCTGGAGCTCCAGTCACGCCAAAGGCGATCGCTCCAACGCTTTTGGGATCGTCTCCAATAAGCGTATATGGATCTCCATGCTTTTTGAGCCATCTGGGACCGGCAGTACGATCCGGTTCACGCCAGTTAATACCAAAAATTGGTATGACGTTTTTTTTCTTTAAACTCATCAAAAAGGGATGCTCTGCACGACATGCAACACACCACGAGCCAAATATATTAACCAGTACAATTTGATTTTCTAGATCCTTATTTGATAGGCCCTTATTTGTTCCTTTGATAGGTGGGAGCTCAAATTCTGGGACTTTTTTGTTAATGAGGACTGAATCTAAAAGCATTGGGTCCAGGCCCATTTCAAGACGTTCGGCAAGCCGGTCTACACCTGTTACAAGATAAAAAGCCAAAATAATCAAAATTAGCAGCGGAGAGTAAAACGCCCAACGTGTTTTCATTCAGCTGGAACCCCTATACCAGATATTTTATTTTTTGTTGGAACGCCTATGCGATGGCGACGGTCTGTAAGACTAATGCCGGCGCCTAATACCATCAAAACTGCGCCCGTCCACATCCAGGGAACTAGGGGATTGAAATAAATGCGGGTAATATAGCCACCACTTTTTTCATCCCTGTCTCCAATCACAGCATACAGGTCGCCCAGGAAAGTAGGACGGATTGCGGCTTCTGTCGTAACCATTACGGGATTGGTATACATCCGCTTTTCGGGTTTAAGAATGAAGGTTTGGTCCTCATCTTTGCGTACGGTAAATATACCACGCGTCGCCGTATAGTTAGGTCCGGCGACATTTTTGACATCTTTTAGATTAAAAACATAGTCGGCAACCTTTACTTGATCACCAAATTTCATGATCTGAATACTTTCAATTTTCCAGGCGCTTGAAGCTGTAATACCTGCGATCGCAAGCGCTAGGCCAGCATGGGCAAGTGTCATTCCCCAGGTAGCTCTAGGCTGACGGAGAAACAAGTTAGCGCTCTCACGGAAAGGCACTCGAAATAGTTTAAGACGAACTGCGAGTTCTACGAGTATGGAGCAAAACAGCCATAGGGATAAAGTCATGCCTAATGCCGCAAGGGCGTTGGTGCGATCGATGAAAATCCAGACAATTAATCCCCCTATAATAGAAAAGCCAATTATGAGTCTTAGCTTTTCCAATGCCGTCTTAAAATCACCGCGTTTCCATTTCAAAAATGGTGCAAATCCCATTATCGCAATCATTGGAATCATCATGGGGACAAATACACTCTCAAAATAAGGGGCGCCTACTGATACTTTGCCGAGATCCAGGACATCAATAAAAAGAGGATAGAGAGTTCCAAGCAAGATAGACGCTGCTGAAACCGTTAAAAGAAAATTATTGAATACGAGGCTACCTTCCCTCGAGACTGGTTGAAATAGGCCTTCACCCTTTAGACGTGGTCCGCGCCAAGCAAAAAGGCAGAATGCCCCCCCGATCATTAAGAACAGCAGTAGGAGTATAAAAACGCCACGTTCTGGATCGGATGCAAAGGCGTGTACTGAAGTTATGACACCAGAACGAACGATGAATGTGCCAAGTAAGCTTAAACCAAAGGCTATAATAGCTAAAAAAATTGTCCACGCTTTCAGGCTATCACGTTTTTCAGAGACAATAGCCGAATGGAGCAACGCTGTTGCCGCCAGCCATGGCATGAAAGAGGCATTTTCTACGGGATCCCAGAACCACCAACCGCCCCATCCAAGTTCATAATATGCCCACCAAGAGCCAAGGACGATCCCTCCCGTCAAAAACCCCCACGCCGCTAACGTCCAAGGGCGTACCCATCTTGCCCATGCCGCATCTACTCGGCCCTCAATAAGAGCCGCTACGGCAAAGGAGAATGTTAAAGATAGCCCAACATAGCCTAGATATAAAAGTGGTGGGTGGAAAGCCAAACCCGGATCCTGTAGCAACGGATTCAAGCCTTTGCCATTGAGTGGCGGTGTTGTAAGCCGTAAAAATGGATTTGAGGTTAGAAGAATAAAAGCTAGTACACCTGTGCCAATCAACGCCTGAACGCTTAAGACACGAACCTTTAGGGAAGGTCTTAAGCTCTTACCAAATATGGCGATTGCGGCACCATAGCCGGACAAAATTAATGCCCAGAGAAGCATGGAACCTTCATGATTACCCCAAACACCACTTACTTTGTACAACATTGGCTTAGCTGTATGAGAATTTAATGCAACGATTGTTACAGAAAAGTCGGATATAATAAAAGCATAAGTGAGAGTAAAAAAAGCAACAAGAACCAATATAAACTGGACAATTGCACTAGGTACCGCAATAGCCATCAAGGAGTATTCATTCCGATGGGCACCGATAATTGGCACGGTACCCTGAAGGATTGCTATAAAAAGTGCAACGACAAGACAAAAATGTCCAA
>CAZXSC010000029.1:0-28083 GCA_964643045.1 uncultured Rhodospirillaceae bacterium | reverse complement strand
GAAACCACCGGATTTCGACAAAATGAAGGAGATCGAATTGTGGAAATAGGCTGCATAGAATTAATCAACCATGTAGCTACGGGGAAGACTTATCATCAATACATCAATCCAGAACGCTCTATTCCTGACGAGGCGTATAGTGTTCACGGGCTAAGCGAAGAATTTTTATCCGATTATCCGATTATCGCCGACGTAATTGATGGGTTCATTGAATTTATAGGTGAGAAGGCCCCGCTTATTATTCACAACGCAGAATTTGATTTGCGTTTTCTTAACGCCGAACTTAAGTCATTGGAAAGGCCCCCTATACCAATGACACGTGCCATTGACACGGTCCAAATGGCACGAAGTAAGTTTCCGGGAGCACCCGCTAATCTCGACGCTCTTTGTCGCCGATTTTCAATCGATAATTCTAGCCGGACCCTACACGGTGCCTTGTTAGACGCGCAGTTATTATCGGAGGTATATCTAGAATTAGTTGGCGGCAAACAGCCGAATTTTGAGTTAACCTCAAAAAAAGAAAATGAAAACGGAGGTACGTTAATAAAAAAGCATAAAAAGCGTCGCCCCCATTCTGCTAGTGATCAAGAAGAGAACGCCCACGCGGAATTTTTGGAAGAAATAAAAAATCCGCTTTGGTGTGATACATAACATAACTGGAACAACATTAGATACCTAACAATGGGGGTGACAAAGAACTTTTTCATCCGGGAGCCTTGTTTAGTTGTTGCAGTCCAATATTAAATTAAAATCTTTAGCACAGCATTGACGAACAATATAAACTTTCATGGCAGGCTATACTAAAAAAGCGTTTAACCTTCAGATAACTCGGTTTGTTCATTATTTTTTGATTGCATGACACGTTGTTGGTAAAGAGCAGCAAAATCCACAGGCGTTAGCATTAATGGTGCAAATCCCCCGTCTCCCGTTACATCTGCTACCACCCTTCTTAAAAATGGAAACAAGATCAAGGGGCATTCGATCATCAAGACGGGGCCAATATGTTCTTGGGGCACATTTACTGAAAATAAACCTGCATAAGAAAGCTCACAAATATATACTTTTTCATCTTTTACGTTAGCTTCGGCGCGAACTTTAAGGACCACTTCAAACAGGTTTTCACCTATTCCTTCGGCCTGTACATCAATGTCTACCTGTATATTAGGCATCTCATTTTGAAGCAAGTTAAACACACTGGGCGTGTTTGGCGCTTCGAAGGAAAAATCCTTAATATATTGTCCATTTATAACTAGAGCCGGGCTATCTAAAAACTCTTCTTTTTCTTCCCCATTAACACTACTGCCGTCTTTTGTTTCTTTTGTGAAACGCTTATTAGGAACAGAGCTTTTTTTACTATTATCTGGCATCAAATGCATTCCTTTGTTTAGCCTACTTATTAAACTTGATAAATACGTTGCTGTTATCAGTCGGTTTAATCTCTTCGAATTCCCCATCTATAATTTCTTGATTTAGGTTTGTTTGTTCGTTTTGAGCACTATCCGTATAAACGTGTATATTGCTACGCGCAATCAATGTGTTAGAAGCTATTTTTTTTAAAAATGCTCTTAACGGTGGTGCGAATAGTAAGAAACCAATGCTATCGGTAAAAAACCCAGGTGTTATTAATAATATAGCAGAAATGACTAAACATAGTGCTTCAAATATTTCTTCTAGGGGAAACTGACCTTGATCAAATTGACTTTGGGCGCGAAAGAGAGTTGCTAAACCGTGTTTTTTTAGCAGAAAAGCGCCTACAAAAGCCGTTAATATAATTGTCACTATAGTGGGCCATAAACCAATTGTTCCTCCAATGGTAATAAATACCGCAATTTCAAAAACAGGAATAATAATAAATAGTACAATTAATAAAGGGCCCATGATCCAATCTTTTGTTGATTTTAAACCGCACAAGCCCTTATTGTACAAAGCAGCTTGTGATTTTGTTCGAAACAACCTATCTAAACTAGTATAAAATAAGTTATAGTTAAAATATAGGTGGTTGTTTTGCTAAACTTTAACTTACTTTTGATGGTTTGAGTGTAATCATGTTATATGAAAAAAATTATAAGAGTGTATATTAAACCGAGAAAATTTGATGAACAATAGTTTTCAATTTCTTGATATTATATTGTTTGCTATGATCGCAGCATTCTTAATATTGCGATTGAGGTCAGTTTTAGGCCGGCATAAGGATTCGGGTGAAGCGGCAAAAAACAACGAGCGTGATGCTTTTTCCTCGGATTCGTCTGCGAATTCGTTGAAGGAAAATATAGCCTATCTTCCTAAAGAGCGTGTGGAAAAAGACAGTTCGGATTCCGAAGTTCACCCAGAAACAGTTCTTAACCTGGGGATTAAACAAGTACAAGCGGCTACAAATGACTTTGATCCCGATGAGTTTTTGAGGGGTGCGCAAACAGCCTTTGAAATGATTATACAGGCATTTGCCGACAGCAATGTAGATGTTTTGAAACCCTTGTTAAATCAAGAGGTTTACAATAATTTTTTACAAGCCATAAAAACCCG
Organism: uncultured Rhodospirillaceae bacterium; assembly: GCA_964643045.1. GTDB lineage: Bacteria > Pseudomonadota > Alphaproteobacteria > Rhodospirillales > UBA2165 > TMED23. The sequence continues at coordinate 25,560 of CAZXSC010000029.1, read as the reverse complement.
TGAATCAAAAAACGAAACCTTAGAAAACACCCTTGTGCGAATTGTTAGCTGCGAAACTATTGAAGCTTCCATGTTGGATAATTTTGCCAATATAACAGTCAAGATTGTTTCTGAACAAATCAACGTAACCAAAGATAAAAAAGGCGACGTAATTAACGGTGACCCTGATCATATTTCTGTGGTTACTGATATTTGGACCTTTTCGAGAGATGCTATTTCTGAAAATCCAAACTGGAAGTTAATAGCAACCCGCAGTTTAGACTGACTTGTTGTTTCGTAGGTTTTTCTTCATAACACTGTTTATGCTTTTAGCCAGCTGTGCTGAGCTGAGATCCCCATCACAACCAAAGGTGATAAAGCACCCGCGGCTGAATTTAACGGCCATCAGCTTTGGGCAGTTATTAGGTTGGCAGCAAGATAACCACGCGGAGGCTTTTAAGGTTTTTTTGCGTAGCTGCAAGGCTTTGAAAAAAAAACAAGTTGATCAAAAAGCCATACAATCTTCGCTTGTCTTCAGAATAAAAAACTGGTCACAAATCTGCGAGAAAGCTACGCATCTTGGACAAAAAATTTCACCAACCCTGGCTCGGGAGTTTTTTGAACGCCAGTTCAATTTTTACCAAGTAAGTGATAAAGGCAATAAGCGCGGCCTGTTTACAGGCTATTATGAACCACAGCTTCACGGGTCTCGAAACAAGTCAGAACAATATAAAGTTGCACTTTATCGCCGTCCTGCTGATCTCATATCGGTTAAACTTGGACAGTTTAACAAAAACTGGAAAGGCCGAGAAATTAATGGGAAACTTGAAGGTAACAGACTTGTGCCTTATGTCGGTCGCGCCGCCATTGAGAGGGGCGCGCTTAATGGAAGAGGTCTGGAGCTCCTTTGGGTTGATAATGTTATTGATGCTTTCTTTCTTCACATCCAAGGATCGGGGCGCATCGTCCTTGATACGGGTGAAATAATTCGAGTGGGATTTGCGGGGCGCAATGGTCAGCCATACTATGCCATAGGACGTGAGTTAGTAAAAACGGGAGAGATAGCCAAAGGGAATATTTCTTTACAAACTATTCGATTGTGGCTGGAAAAAAACCCAGACAAAGCTGTTGATTTAATGAATAAAAACAAGTCTTATGTTTTTTTTCGCGAAACGGTGAAAATTGATCCCGCCGGGCCTAATCATATAGATGGACCCGCCGGTGCATCAGGGGTATTTTTAACACCAGGCCGGAGCCTTGCTGTCGATCGAAAATATTTTTCAATGGGCACGCCTATGTGGATTGAAACTACTTTTCCCCGAACCAATGAACCCATGCGCAGGATGGTGATTGCTCAAGATACTGGCGGGGCTATTACTGGCCCCGTACGGGGAGATTTGTTTTGGGGGGCCGGCACGATAGCTTTAGATATAGCGGGACACATGAAGCAACCTGGTATGTTATATATTTTGCTGCCAAAACCGGATGCCTAAATTATCTGGTAACCAAATGGAATTCTTTGCTTTCTTGCGATAATTGCCATTTTGGGTTTATAAAGGGCTTAACTTTGATATATGTTCTTGAGCTTTTCGGGATTCCGGTAATTTAGTAAGAGCGGTTTCAACAAAATATTGGCGAACGAGGCATGTGTTAATGAAAAAAAAAACGGACATACGCGACGACGATCTTTTGGCGCTTGCTTTAAAAGATGTGAAGCCATTGCCAGGACGCACAATAAAAAAAACTGCAAAACACAAAATTATTAATCCAAAACAACCATCTGAAGGTTTGGCTGCTTTTGATAGACACAGCGTAAAACCAAAACACAGCATTCAACGACCAGTGTCATCTCATGGTAATACGCCAGGGCTAGACAGACGTACAGCAATGCGAATGAAGCGTGGTCAAATGCAAATCGAGGGGCGGCTTGATTTACACGGATTTCACCAAAACGAAGCTCGGGGAGCATTAGCCAATTTTATTAACAGCGCGTTCAATAGGAAAAAGCGTTGTGTTTTAATTATTACAGGAAAGGGTTTACATGTGAAGAAACCTGAAAGCACAGGGATCCTTAGAAAAATGGTCCCCGTCTGGCTCAATGAAGAACCAAACAGAAGCCAAATTCTTTCGTTTTCTTATGCCACTCGCGCCGATGGCGGTGATGGAGCACTATACGTGCTTCTTAAAAGACATCGGACCAGGAAAAGGGCATGACACCTTTTGGCAAGCGAGTTCGGGAGCTTCGATCTGAGCGAAATATTCTACTAAAAAAAATGGCGTTAGATCTGCATGTTTCAGCAGCATATCTTTCAGCCCTTGAACACGGAAATCGCGGACGTCCAGCGCCGGGATTTGTTATGCAGATCGCTAATTATTTTGAGCTCATATGGGACGAGGTTGATCATCTGAAAGAACTTGCTGAACTCTCTCACCCACGTGTTCCTATTAATACATCCGGGCTTGATCAAAAAGCAACACTGCTAGCTAATTTACTAGCAAGGCACATCCATGAGCTCGATGAAGCCAGCATCACAAGAATATTGAGGGAAATGGGCTTTGATGAGAAGGAATAAACGTTATAAAAAAACGGTTTAACCAATCTAATTCGAGCAAATTTAACTAAAATGAGCGTTAAAAAACCGTGATGGTTAGATAATATTTGTACACCTATATCTAAAAGAGCAGCAGCTCTCTTTTTAGAAGAGAAAACTATAAAGGCCATGCGTCTTCTGGAAGTCATAATCGTCGATAATAGCAGACAGGTTCAATATTCTCCCTGTGTTCAGATCAACAAATACTCTTAGTCCATCGTGGCCAACTAAACGTGTTATTTTTGATTTATTATAAGGCTGAAATTAGAGAATAAATTTTGATAAATCCCCACCTTTAACCAGCGCCCCAACCTGACTCTTGACAAGCTCTGAAGTGATTTTAATTGTTTCCCCTTCGCGATCAGTGGCAGTAAAGCTGATATCTTCGAGAAGTTTTTCTAACACAGTATGAAGGCGCCGAGCCCCTATATTCTCAATAACAGAGTTTATTTCTGCAGCTAGTGAGGCAATTTCATTAATAGCGTTTTCTGAAAAATTCAACGTCACTTTTTCAGTTGCCATTAAGGCAATGTATTGTTTAATCAAGCTTGCTTCCGGCTCAGTTAATATTCGAACAAAGTCTTGCTCTGTTAAGGCTCTAAGCTCTACGCGGATCGGGAGCCTGCCTTGTAGTTCCGGCAATAAATCCGAAGGTTTTGCAAGGTGAAATGCACCCGATGCAATGAAAAGAACATGATCGGTTTTTATCATGCCGTATTTAGTGGTTACAGTTGTTCCCTCAATAAGAGGCAACAAATCACGCTGAACACCCTCTCTACTGACGTCTCCACCTCGAGCCTCTGTGTGTGCCGTTATTTTGTCAAACTCATCAATGAAAACAATGCCATTGTTTTCTATGTTAACAGTGGCCTCTTTAATTATAATGTCCTCGTCTAAAAGCTTGTCACTTTCCTCCGCCATTAGTATTTCATATGAATCCACAACGTTCATTCGTTTGGGGGAAGTTTGTTGACCAAATGCTTTCCCAACCATTTCTCCGATGTTGAGCATTCCCATTTGCGCCCCAGGCATACCAGGGATATCAAAAGTAGGCATGTTACTAGCACCACTCTCAACAACGGTAATTTCTATCTCTTTATTATCAAGCTCTCCTTCTCGCAGCATTTTTCTGAACTTTTGTCTCGTTTCAGAGCTTGCGTTTTGTCCAACCAAAGCATCTAAAACGCGCTCTTCAGCAAGAATTTCTGCTTTGGCGGCTACTTTTTTACGCGATCGTTCCCGGGTCTCGTGGATAGCTGTTTCCATTAGGTCGCGAATAATAGATTCGACATCACGACCAACATAGCCAACTTCAGTGAATTTTGTAGCCTCAACCTTTATAAATGGCGCCTGTGCTAACTTTGCCAACCTTCGTGCTATTTCCGTCTTGCCGACACCTGTTGGGCCCATCATGAGAATGTTCTTTGGCAGAACCTCTTCTCGGAGATCGTCAGAAAGCTGTTGGCGTCGCCACCGGTTTCTAAGGGCGACCGCAACAGCACGCTTGGCATCGTTTTGTCCAATTATATAACGATCGAGTTCTGAAACAATTTCTCTCGGTGAGAAACTTGAAGTAATTGGGTAGGGCACTGTTTTTGAATCTGAATTGTTTTCTGTGATAGGTACAATTGTCATTTTATTTCAAGCTTTTCTATAATAATGTTTTTGTTTGTATAAACGCAAACGTCAGCGGCAATTTCGATCGATCGGCGGGCGATTTCTTCTGCGGACATGTCGTCGCGATCCAACATGGCACGTGCGGCAGATAAAGCATAATTACCACCTGAACCGATCCCAATTAAGCTATCTTCCGGCTCCAAAACATCGCCGGTACCAGAGACAATCAGAGAAACCTTGTCATCTGCCACAGCCATCATGGCTTCTAATCGCCTCAAGTAACGATCTGTACGCCAGTCTTTTGCGAGCTCTACGCAAGCCCGCGTAAGTTGGGCAGGGTGGCGCTCTAACTTAGCCTCAAGTCTTTCAAATAAAGTAAAAGCATCAGCAGTGGCACCTGCAAAACCACTAATCACTGTGTCATTATGTAATCGTCGAACTTTCGCAGCATTTGATTTAACGACAGTATCTCCCATACTTACCTGACCGTCGCCCGCCACCACAACTTCTGACCCTTTTCGAACACAGAGGATAGTCGTGGCGTGCCAATTAGGATAATTACTATCGGACATTCTTTGGACCCTTTTTTATTAATTGTAGTATATAAAAGGATGTATGTTTAAAAACATGAATAGTCAATCAGCTGTTATAAGACTCGGCATTATCCCTGTTAAATAACTGGCAAACATTCATTGATCCTGATACAACCAACCAGCAGAATTTAATGTTTCGTGGAGCAGTTGAAATGGGCCAGTCTGACCGTACGGCTGAAGTCGAACGCAATACACAGGAGACCCAAATCAAGGTTTATATAAATCTTGATGGTGCAGGTACCGCTAATATTTCAACAGGTATCGGTTTTCTTGATCATATGTTGGAGCAACTAGCTAGGCACAGTTTGTTTGATCTTGATGTTCGTGCTGTGGGGGACCTTCACATTGATTTTCACCACACGACGGAAGATACGGGTATTGCTATAGGTGATGCTTTGAAGAAGGCTCTTGGCGATAGAGCGGGCATCATACGATTTGGATCGGCTCTATGTCCGTTAGATGAGTCTTTAACCAGGGCAGTTGTTGATTGTTCAAATCGCCCTTATCTTATTTGGAAGGTTGGTTTCTCTCGCCCAAAACTTGGCGATTTTGATACAGAATTATTTAGAGAATGGTTTCAAGCCTTTGCTCAAACAGCTGGTTTAACTCTGCACATTGAAAATTTTTATGGTGAGAACAATCACCATATTGTTGAATCCAGCTTCAAAGCTCTTGCCCGTGCTCTTCGCCAGGCTGTAGCGATAGATCTGCGAGCGTCGAATTCCATACCGTCAACCAAAGGAACTCTCTCTGTATAATAACAAGATATTTTAAGTCATGCACATTTATGCTTTATATCAGCCAGAGGATACGTCGCTGGATGTTGTAGCCGTTAAAGAAGGTTTTAACTGGATAGGGTTTTTATTTTTTCCAATTTGGGCAGCTTGGCATCAGCTTTGGATTTGGGCTGTGGGATTTGTGTTAGGGTCTATTTTTTTAGATTGGTTTTGTAAACTATTTTTCGATGACCTTTTTTTACAATGTATTGTTTTTGTGGGGTTTTTTCTTATATTTGGGTGGACGGCTAATGATATAAACCGTTCTAGGCTAATTAAAAAGGGTTTCCAAGAGCGCGTTTTTTTGTTGGCTAACAATAAAAAAATAGCCGTTTGGCGTTATTTTCTCTTAATCTCACAAGGTCCGGATAAACCCCGTAATAATCGAGCTGGTGGTCCGTGGTAATGTTGGCAAAACCCACTTGTCCGGTAATTGTTGATTATGGTTCAGGCAACTTAAGATCGGTTGTAAAAGCGTTTGAATTTGTTAACGGCGGAAATTTAATAGTTAGTAATGAGCCATCAGAGTTTGCTGCTGCTAGCCACATTATACTTCCCGGTGTTGGTGCTTTTGGGGCATGCAAGGCGGGCTTATCAGCTATACCTGGCTTGATCGCTGAATTAACGGAGCAGGTGATAGAAAAGAAAAAACCGTTCCTAGGGATTTGTGTTGGAATGCATTTGATGGCTACGCTGGGTTTGGAGCACGGTAAAACACCAGGGTTGGACTGGATATCTGGAAGTGTTGTTAAAATAAAATCACAAAACAATAAATTAAAAATTCCTCATATGGGTTGGAATGAACTAATTTTTTCCGAACGAACACACCCAGTTTTACGTGATTTTGAAAACGGAGCGCATGCTTATTTTATCCACTCGTATTATTTTGATGCAGCTAATCACGAGAATGTGTTGGCTAATGTAGATTATGGCAGTGAAATTACGACGATAATTGCTAAAAATAATTTAATCGGAACGCAATTTCATCCTGAAAAAAGTCAAAATTTTGGGCTGGCCTTTATAAAAAATTTTTTAAAATGGGATGGAAGCTAGTGATATTCTTTCCTGCTATTGATTTGAAGGAAGGCAAATGTGTTCGGCTACTTCGTGGTGACATGAGTTTAGCAACCATCTTTGCTCACGATCCTGCTGAGCAAGCTAAAAAGTTTCAAGACGCCGGTTGTTCGTGGCTTCACGTGGTTGATTTGAATGGTGCTTTTAAGGGTAAGCCAGTGAATGGGTCTGCAATAGAAAACATTCTAGCGGCCACCAATATTCAAGTTCAGCTTGGTGGAGGTGTCCGGGATTATGAAACGGTTAAGTTTTGGCTGGATAAAGGCGTTTCACGGGTAATACTAGGAACGGCAGCCCTTAATAACCGAGAGCTTGTTATGCAGGTATGTGACGAATTTCCAGAACGTATAATAGTTGGAATTGATGCCAAAGATGGCTTTGTTGCTGTTGAGGGATGGTCTGAAGTTTCGCAAATTACCGCGTTAGAACTTGCGATGAAATTTGAAGGAGCCGCCTTGTCGGCTATTGTTTATACAGATATTAATAGGGACGGGCTAATGAACGGGCCGAACACAACAGCTACTATTAATTTGGCGAAGGCTATTTCAACACCGGTAATTGCCTCTGGCGGGGTTTCGTCAATGGCTGATTTGCAAGCGCTGAAACATGTTGGAGAGGATATTCTGGTTGGTGTTATTTCAGGCCGGGCAATTTATGAAAATATGATTGATCCAGTTGAGGCTGTAAGTTTGTTTGGTGGAGGCACAGATGCTTAAAACCCGTATCATTCCATGCCTTGATGTTGATAAAGGACGGGTTGTTAAAGGCGTGAATTTTGTTGATTTGATTGACGCGGGCGATCCCGTTGAACAGGCTAAAATCTATGATCTAGCCGGAGCAGACGAGCTTTGTTTTCTTGACATTACGGCAAGTATCGAAGGACGGGACACAATTTTTGATGTTGTCTCTAAAACGGCTGAACAGTGTTTTATGCCGGTGACAGTTGGCGGCGGTGTTCGTGTTATAGATGATGTAAGAAAGCTGTTGTTAGCGGGCGCAGATAAAGTCACAATCAATACAGCGGCTATTGAAAACCCGGATTTTGTTAAAGAGGCGGCACTTAAATTTGGTAGACAATGTATAGTTGTGGCCATTGATGCTAAACGCAATGGTGATCGCTTTGAGGTTTTCACTCATGGCGGAAGAAATGAAACAGGCATTGATGCCGTTGATTGGGCAAAGCGTATGGCCAATTATGGTGCAGGCGAAATTTTACTGACATCAATGGATAAAGATGGCACAAAATCTGGCTTTGACATTGTCCTTACACGAACAATTGCTGACGCAGTTATTGTTCCTGTTGTCGCCTCTGGGGGAGTCGGAACTTTGGACCATATGGCTGAGGGTGTGATTGATGGCCATGCTAGTGCTGTGCTGGCGGCCTCGATTTTTCATTTTGGGACCTATAGTATCCAAGAAGTTAAATCTCATATGAATGCTATGGGTATAGCTGTTAGAATGGACTGACGAATGGCAAAAAAATCTAGCAAAATTCTCCAAGAACTTTTTGATCTGATAGAGGATCGCAAAGAAACGGACCCTGCTTTATCTTACACAGCCCAGCTTTTTAATGCTGGCATGCCAGAAATTGCTAAAAAGGTCGGCGAAGAAGCTATTGAAACAATAACTGCAGCGTTAACCAAACCCCAACTTGTTACTAAAGAAAGCGCTGATTTGTTGTATCACCTTCTTGTTCTTTGGTCTGCTGCGGGCATCCGGCCGGATGATATTTGGTCTGAATTGTATAAACGCACGGGCGTCTCTGGTTTAACAGAAAAAGCATTAAGGGACCCATAGGAGTTAAAAGCTTGACATATGATAATGAGAATATTTTTGCTAAAATATTGCGTAAAGAAATTCCCTGCAACAAGGTTTATGAAAATGACACCGCTCTAGCTTTTAATGATATTAACCCTCAAGCCCCGGTTCATGTGCTTGTGATTCCAAAGGGGCCCTATGTTTCTATGGATGATTTTACTGAAAAGGCTAGCTCCGCCGAAATTGCAGGTTTTTTTGCAGCTGTTGGCGAGACAGCAAGGCTACTTGGGTTATCTAGGGCGGGTTATCGTATTATAGCTAATACAGGCGAAAACGGCCTGCAAGAGGTTCCTCATTTGCATGTTCATATTTTGGGGGGTAAAAGAATGGGCCCCATGGTATCTATTTAGTTGAATTAAACCACGTTATGTTAACTACTCACTAATCCATTCCGGATAGATTATTAGAAGTAACGTTTATATAGTATTACCGATTGTTTAAGTGTTGAGAAGTAAGCCAATGGCTGACGAAGAACTATCAGAAAAATCGGATCAAAATAGCGAAACAGCTACGGTTGGTGACGTAATGGGCGCTACTGCGGACGCAGCTTTAAATGATGTTGATATAGACGTTGTAGCGGTTTTGGGTACGGCAGAGCTTAAGATCAATCAGGTGTTGCAATTGGGGCGTGGGGCTGTTGTGGAGTTAGACCGTTTGATTGAAGAACCGATAGATATACTTGCTGAGCGCCAATTAGTTGCGCGCGGTGAAGTGGTGATTGTTGAAGACAAGCTAGCCATCCAACTTACTGAGGTTGTACCAAGCAATCGAACCAAGTGATTATTTGTTATAATTTATTAGGCGGATGATTTTTCTGCTTACTTTGCGTTTTATTCTTAGGAACAGTACAAACCCATTTTCCGCCAAAGGATTTTGCGGATTTTTATAATTTTGTTAGTATGACATCCCAGATATCCGATTCAAGTTTTACCCCGTCAAAATGGTTTATTTCTTGCAGGCCAGTTGGTGATGTAACGTTGATTTCTGTCAAATAGTCTCCAATTATGTCGATGCCTACAAAAATTAGCCCGTGTCGCTTTAGTGTAGGTCCTATAGTTTTACAAATGCGTTTTTCCCGATTTGTTATTTTACTTTTTTTTGCGGAACCCCCAACATGAAGATTAGCTCGTGATTCGCCTTTTGCTGGAATCCTGTTGAATGCCCCTGCTGGTTCCCCATCAATCAAAACTATACGTTTATCGCCATTGCGGACCGCTGGTTCATATCGCTGGATGATAAGAGGTTCTTGGTAAAGTTCTGCAAAAACCTCTAATAGCGAATTAAAGTTTTCATCATCAGGCGATATGTGAAAAACCCCTGCCCCGCCGTTTCCGAACAAGGGCTTAATTATAATATCTTTATGCTCTTCTTTGAATGCGTGGAGTTGTTCTAGGTTTGATGTAATCAATGTAGGTGGCATTAGATCGGGAAACCGGGTGACAAATAATTTTTCTGGTGCATTGCGGACATGGATCGGATCGTTAACAACCAACGTTTTTGGGTGAATGTATTCTAGCAAATGGGTTGTAGTAATATAGGCTAAATCGAATGGAGGGTCTTGCCGTAGTAAAACAACGTCTACCTTGGCAAGGTCAAGTTGCTCCGGCTTACCTTTCGTAAAGTGAGCCCCTACTCTGGCCCTAACTTTTAGCGCGTTTGCAGTAACGAGTATTCGTCCGTTATAGAGTGCCAAGTTCTTTGGTAAATAATGATAAAGTTTAAAACCGCGCCTCTGAGCCTCAAGAGCTAATAGAAACGTGCTATCCGCCGAGATATCAATAGATTCGATTGGGTCCATTTGGATAGCAACACTAATACTCATATAGATTTCACCCGCTGTATTTAATCTAAATCTGTACTTGATGGTGATATTAGCTAACGAAAATTTCTTCGTAAATACTATTGCTGATTAATACCTGGCTAAAACAAAACTATTTTTTTATACGCACATGGCTGATAACATTTCGCACAAACTTTATGTTTTCAGCGTGTTGTTTAACGCGCTCGTGCTCTATCTTATTTTGAGCGATGCCAATGAGGTATATCGTGCCATTCACTGTTTCTATCGTATAATTGATGGAATAAATATTCTTATCAAAAGTTATGTCAGACTTAAGTTGAGCAGTTATCCACGAATCTTGGGCTATATTGGCAATACCTGAGTTCTTTCCAACCTGAATTTCGTTTATCACATCTTTAACACCTTTAACTGACCACGCCAACTTTACAGCGTTATCGGTAATTCTAATATCCTTGCTCGCCCCTGTTAATAATACCCTTCCCTCGTAGACTTCCGCGCCAATGATTGCGATTAGCTTGATGCCAGCTTTCGCAAATTTTTCAAGCACTAGCGCTTCAATTTTTAAATCTATGGCCCGACCCTTGATGCCCCTTTCTTGCACTGCAGCAACACCAACGGTTGCCCCCGCGCCAACCAGCGCTGTGCAGCCTGATAGAATCGACGATAAGAAAATAAAAGATAGTATTGAAAAACCTAAATTACGTATCATAGTTAGTATCCCCTATTTTATAAACGCAAAGTAACATCAATTTATTAATGGGGGGCTAATCAACAACTGGGATAAAAAAGAATTATATTTGAGGTTCTTTTCTTAATTTTATCGCCCGAGCGTAAATTTCCCGCTTTGAAAGGCCCGTTTCGGAAGCAACTTTAGTTGTAGTATCGCGAATAGAAAGGCGTTGAAGCTGTTTCAATATAAATTGGTCTAGTTTAGCATCCATTATGGATGCATTTTTCTTGTAACCCCCCACTACGATTACAACCTCACCTTTTGGTGGTCCCGCTTTACTATAGTGAGTAATCAGACTTGATAGTAAATCGCGCCGGATTTCTTCGTAGCTCTTTGTAAGTTCACGTGCAATGGCAGCAGGCCGCTCACCAAATTGTTCGAACATGACTTTTAATGTGGTTAATAGGCGTCTGGCCGGTTCAAAAAATATCAATGTTGCCGGGATAATAGAAAGCTCGGAAAGCTCTTGGCGTCTTTTTTTGGCCTTGTTGTTTAAGAATCCAGCAAAGAAGAAACGGTTTGTTGGCAGGCCTGAAAGGATCAAAGCTGTGATAGCGGCGTTAGCTCCAGGTATTGTCGTAACGGAGAAATTGCGCTCAATGCATTCTTTCACTAACTTATAACCTGGATCAGATATCATGGGTGTTCCCGCGTCTGAAACGAGCGCTAAAGCACCGCCGTTCTCAATAATACGAAGCAATTCCGGGCGAGACTTTGCTGCGTTGTGTTCATGATAAGGCTTCATGGGTGATTTAATCCCGTGTCGTGCGAGTAATTTACCGGTGACCCGTGTGTCCTCACATGCAATACTATCTGCGCTTTTTAATATGCTAATTGCTCGCAAACCTAGGTCTAACATGTTTCCTATCGGCGTTGCTACCAAGTATAACCCAGGTGCCAAGTTGTCTACAGGACCAATATCTGGTATACTTGTCATTAGGCCTCCTTTAACTGTAGACTGTAAAATCTAAAAAAATACGTTTGCAAAAGTTTTTAATGATATTGTTTACACGCACTTTTTTTTTGTTTCTATGTTTGGTAACTTTGGATCCAAAATTAGGGGATTGCAAAGAAATACATTTGAACAATAACCACAGATTGTTTCAAGGCACTTCTTTGACTATCCCTCACTTGAATCAGTGGCCACTTACTTCTGATAGCGTTTTTTTATTACCGCGGGTGAACCCTGAATTTGAACTAGCAGGCGATATCCGGCAAAGGCATACGAAAACCTTGGATTGTTATTTGCCGTTTGTGTCCCAGCGGGCCGGATGCCTATCAACTAACGCACAACGTTTTAGCAGTCCACCGCCTCCCGAAGCAAATCCAGAGGTTTCGCGGATTGCTGTTTTATTACCACTTAGTGGTAAGTATTCGGGCTTGGGACAAGCTATGTTAAACGCTGCTCAGCTAGCACTGTTTCATTTTGCTGACAAGCAGTTTGAATTATTGCCGCATGATACCCAAGGAACGGAAAAAGGCGCTTTGGACGCCGTCACACTAGCTATTGGAGACGGCGCATCTTTGATACTGGGCCCGCTTTTTGCCGGTTCTGTGGAAGCCATTAGTCCCGCTGCACGAGCGGCTGGTGTGAAGGTTATAGCTTTTTCCAATGATCGGACGATTGCGGGGGAAGGCGTTTTTGCTATGGGCTTTCTGCCAGAAGAACAGGTGCAAAGGGTGGTGAGTTATGCCATAGGGCAGGGGATAAAAAAATTTGCTGTTTTAGCGCCCGATAATGATTATGGCATGACGATTACTAATGCTCTTAAAGAAACCAGTGACAGATATGGCGCAGAAATAACTGAAAGGGCGTTTTATAATCCGGAAGTTTCAGATATTGACCTGCACCTCATCATTAAAAGTCTCGCAAATTATGATGAGCGTCGCCAGGCATTGATTAAAAAGCGCCGCGTTTTAGTTGAGCGTGATGATGAAGTCGCAAGACTCGCCCTTAAACGGATTGAAAATCTTCAAACAATGGGGGATGTATCTTTTGAAGCACTCTTGATAGCGGAAGGTGGAAAAAAACTCGAGTCAATCGCAGCGTTGCTTCCGTATTATGATATTGACCCAAAAAAAATTAGGATGCTGGGGACGGGCCACTGGGACGTTTCTGGCCTTGGTTCAGAGCCCGCTCTTCGTGGTGGTTGGTTTGCAGCCCCAGATGTTAACGGAAGATTGGAGTTTATGAGGCAATATAAAGATACCTATGGTGAAAAAGCGCCCCGATTGGCGACGCTAGCCTATGACGCCACAGCGTTAGCCGCAATATTTGCTCAAAATGATGAAATGGAAAAGCATGCTCGCTCAAGGACCAAATATAACATTGCAGCTTTAACTGCACCCCACGGCTTTAAGGGCTTGGATGGAATTTTCCGATTTGTAACAGCCGGATTTGCTGAACGAGGGCTGTCGGTGTATCAGGTTGGAGAACATAATAAAAAAACGATCAGTCTTGCTCCTCAGAGTTTTGGTGATATGAATAATCAACGATGAACTAATTGAGCAAATATGTTAAAACTGCGTTTAAACGTTGACGTCCTGATTTAGTTGCTTTTAATCCCTCGCGGTTTAATACCAAAAAACCTTCATCCACTAAAACCTTGATTTTGCGCCCATCTATTGCTTCTATCAAACCGCTGTTCGTTAGCAGCTTGAACTGATCGTGTGATATTCCAGAAGTTAACCGCAAACCCATCAAAACAATCTCATCGCGCCTTTCTTTACCACGAATGTTTAGACATTTTTGGTGTCCAGAATTATTAGCAGTAGCCCGCATTAACCATTTTTCGGGATCTCGGTAATTTTGGGTTAATTTTGTTTTGAAGTTATGGGTTATTCGCCCGTGTGCCCCAGGCCCTATTCCGAGATAATCTTCGCCTCTCCAATATAAAAGATTGTGCTTGCATTCTTGGCCCGGGATTGAATGGTTTGAAATTTCGTAGGCTGGTAAGTTTGCCTCGTGCATAATGTTTTGTGTTAATTCAAATAGTTCAATACCAATATCTTCAGGTAACTCACAAAGCCGCTGTTTGTGGAAATCAGTGCCCGGTTCGATTGTTAATTGATAGAGCGATAGGTGCCCGCTTGCTATTTTTAAGGCATCAAGGAGCTCTTTTTCCCACACTTCCGGGGTTTGGCCTGGCAACGCGTATATTAAGTCAAACGATACCCGTGAAAATATTTCTGATGCTTCACATACGGCGTGTTTTGCATCCCTCGCACTATGTTGCCGACCTAAAAATGTTAGAGATTTTTGGTTTAGGCTTTGAACACCGATTGAAAGGCGATTAATTCCGGCGCTTTGGAAATCTTTAAAAGTTTGGGTTTCCGCGGAAGAGGGATTAGCCTCCGCTGTAATTTCAAGAGTTTCAGAACAGCGCCAAAGAAGTTTTACTTCATTTAAAATCTTTTCAATTGTTGCAGCCTTCATTAGCGACGGGGTGCCGCCACCGAAAAATACACTGCTAACAACACGGTTTGATGTTTTTTTCGCATGGTATTTGAGCTCATTAAGGTAAGCAGTTAACCATCTGTCGTGATCAATGTTGTTTTGAACATGGCTGTTAAAATCACAGTAGGGGCATTTCTTTTTACAAAATGGCCAGTGTATATAAATTCCAAATGGAGAAATTGTATTCAATTAAAACAACACATTGTAAGTTTTTTAAAAGCATCAGCACGATGGCTCAATGCGTGTTTTATAGCAGGGCTCATTTCGCCAAAAGTCAGCCTGTGATTTGTTGGAATGAAGATTGGATCATAGCCAAACCCTTTATTGCCTCTAGGAGGAAAAGTAATGGAGCCGTAGACAAAACCTTCTAAATTCAACACATACCCATCGGGCCAACAAAGACACAAAGCACATGCAAAGTAAGCTTTGTGTCCCCCAGGTGACAACGCCTTTTTCTTGAAAGCACATTTAATTTTATCTATAGCGAATGCAAAACTTTTCTTCTTTCCCGATGAATCGATAGCCCAACGCGCTGAATAGATGCCCGGATCGCCATCGAGAATAGGAATCACCAAACCAGAATCGTCCGCTAAAGAAGCCAAGCCGGATGCATTTGAGGATGCCCGCGCTTTTATCTCTGCGTTTTCAACGAATGTTTTTCCAACTTCTTTTGGTTCTGGTAGCTGAAGTGATTTTGCTGAAAGCGTTTTAATGCCGTACGGAAATAGCAAACGGTTGATTTCGGATATTTTTCCCGGATTGTGACTAGCAATAATAATTTCTTTTTCGTCAAATTTTCGCAAAATATCGACTCCAACAGCTGAGGGCAGTTTTTACTAAAAATAATTATACCTCAAGTGCTGTTTTTTGAATCATAACTAACTCGGATATACCTTTTTTGGCAAGGTCGAACATATTGGAAAACTTGTCTTCAGAAAAAGGTTTTTTCTCTGCAGTTCCCTGAATTTCAATAATATTGTAATCATCTGTTAATACAAAATTACTGTCTGCTTGAGCGGAGCTATCTTCAGCATAGTCGAGATCTAATACTGCAGTATTTTCAAAAATTCCGCAAGAAACGGCTGCCATATGACCGCGCAACGGCATTTCTTCTAAAAAACCACCCTTTAATAAGCTATTACAAGCTAAATTAAGGGCAACATAGGCCCCCGTGATTGACGCAGTTCGTGTTCCACCGTCTGCTTGAGTTACGTCACAATCTATACGTATTTGGAATTCGGATAATTTTTCTAGATTTGTTATTGCACGTAGCGACCGCCCAATCAGGCGCTGAATTTCGTGTGTTCGTCCGCCTTGCCCTTTATTTGAGGCTTCTCGTTTCAAACGGGAATTAGTAGAGCGGGGTAACATACCATATTCTGCCGTAATCCAACCATGTCCAGCGTCTCGAAGCCATGCGGGCAACCTTTCTTCAACGCTTGCGGTGCAGATAACATGTGTGTCCCCAAATTTAATCAAGCAAGAACCTTCGGCGTGTTTATTAAAATTTGGTAGAATGGTGACTTGCCGCATCTGATCAATATCTCTTCCGGATGGACGCATAATTTTGGTACCCTTATTTTGTTAAAATCCTAACCAGTTAATTGATGAAACGTACTCAAGGGTAATGCTGCCGTCCAGAACAATAATTTTCTTTATTTAGCCCGGTACCGTTGACGCAATGGAAAGGCAAAACTACATTTCTGTCGTTATGGATACAAAGCGCCCTGTTATTTCTGAGCTTAACGACCGCTCAAGAGAAATCTTTATGAAAATTGTAGAGTCTTTTGTGGAGACTGGCGAACCAATAGGTTCGCGCTCTTTATCACAGAAATTATCGACAAGTTTATCCCCCGCAACGGTTCGGAATGTTATGTCGGATCTTGAAAAGTTGGGACTATTGTTTGCCCCCCACGTTTCTGCTGGGCGGATGCCTACTGATTTAGGTCTCAAACTATTTGTTGACGGGTTATTGGAAATTGGCAATCTGTCTTCAGACGAGCGCGATAATCTTGAGAGCCGCCTTGCGGGTAGTGGCAAAAGCGTTGAAGGAGTGTTGGAAGAGGCTGGGGCAACTTTGTCCGGCCTATCGAATTGCGCAGGTCTAGTTCTAGCGCCTTCCACGGAATCCCCGTTAAAACATATAGAGTTTATTAACCTTAGTCCTGGCCGTGCGTTGGTTGTCTTGGTTACAGCAGAAGGTGTTGTTGAAAATCGTATACTCGAGGTTCCTAATGATATACCGGCATTTGCTTTTACCGAAGCCACCAATTATTTAAATGCCCGTTTAATAGGACACACGCTAGCTGAAACGCGTTCACTAATATCATCAGAGATTGAGAAAAGCCGAACCCAGCTTGATAGATTGTCAGCTAAAGTTGTTGAGGCAGGTCTTGCGACCTGGGCTGGCGACGAGAGTTCAAGAAGCGCACTAGGCACGTTGATAATAAGTGGCCAGGCAAACCTGTTGGATGATGTGAATGTAATTGCTGATTTAGAATATATTCGGAGGCTGTTTTCGACACTTGAAACAGATGAAACCATGCTTAAGCTTTTAGATCTAGCAGATAAGGCAGAAGGCGTTCAAATATTCATTGGAGCTGATAATGAGCTGTTTGATTTATCCGGTTGTTCGTTTATTGTCGCCCCGTACCAGTCTAGTTCGAGTCAGTTCATAGGTGCTATAGGAATTATCGGGCCAACTCGAATGAATTATGCGCGAATTATACCTATGGTCGATTATACGGCTAAATTAGTTGGTAAAATTATGGGATAGCTTGTTAATGGTTAAACCCAATGTTGTTTGGTGCTAAGGAGCGAAAAAATTTATCATGAATAAAAAACCTCAACAAAAAAAAATAGAATTGGAAAAAGATACTGATGGAGTTGATCCATTAGAAGATGAAATTGATGCAAACCAAATTGAAAAGGACACCAGTTCAATTGAACAAGACTCAGATAAAGTCGATGAGGATATGGTTTCAGCTGAACAAGATACAGATACAGTGGATGAGGATACGGGTTCAGCTGAAGAGGGGGTTCCCCCATCTTATGAAGAGCTAGTTTCAGAAATTACAGCGGTTAAGGATCAGCTATTGAGATCCTTAGCAGAGGGTGAAAATATTCGTCGTCGGTCGGAGCGTGAAAAAGCCGACATGTCTAAGTATGCCATCACAAACTTTGCCCGGGAAATTATTTCTGTTGCAGATAATCTCGCCCGAGCCCTGAGTAGTGTCAATGAAGATTCTAGAAAGGGAAATGAGGAACTTGAAAGCCTTTATGTGGGTATTGAAATGACCGAAAAGGAACTAATTAGCAAATTTGAACAATTTAATATTACGGTTATTGACTCTATAGGAACTAAATTTGATCACAACGTTCATCAAGCTATGTTTGAAATTGATGATTCAGATCAGCCAGCAGGGGTGGTGGTTCAGGAGGTACAAAAAGGATATACGCTACACGATCGGTTATTGCGGCCTGCAATGGTCGGGGTTTCAAAGGGCGGCCCAGAACCAACAAACGACGATGATGAGCTACAAATTACCGAAAAAACACAGGAAAATAATGTGAATAATGGCTCATCTGCTTATGAAAAACAGTCGGAGGCTGTAAATAAAGTGGCTGAAGGTAAAAATACCAAGTTCGATAAGGAACTTTGACGCCCAAATAGTGTTTTTCTCAAATAATACGCGCGAATGGTTGCGGTTTAACGCACGTCTGCTTATATAACCCACGCAAATAAAGTTTAAGCCGACCGCTTAATTTTCAGCAAAGAAATACTTAATTAAAGCAATGGTTTTAATCTGCTAGTTAGTCTATTCGCGTTGAATCAAAACAGTGTCAAAGAGATCCGTTGCTAGTTTGAGAGGATAAAAGGAATGAGTAAAGTAATTGGAATCGATTTAGGTACAACGAATTCTTGCATTGCACTAATGGAAGGTAAGGATGCCAAAGTAATTGAAAATGCGGAAGGAACGCGAACAACGCCATCTATGGTTGCATTTGCAGATGATGGTGAACGATTGGTGGGACAGCCAGCTAAACGTCAGGGTGTAACTAATCCGGAAAACACTCTCTTTGCTATCAAGCGGCTCATTGGCCGACGTTTTGACGATCCTTTGACAGAGCAAGATAAAGAGCTTGTTCCGTATCATATAGTATCTGGCGAAAATGGCGATGCATGGGTTGAAGCAGAAGGCGAAAAATATAGCCCTAGCCAGATTAGCGCCTTCATTTTGCAGAAGATGAAAGAAACCGCTGAAAGTTACCTCGGCCAAGATGTTGACCAGGCAGTAATCACTGTGCCGGCATATTTTAATGATTCTCAAAGGCAAGCAACAAAAGATGCAGGTAAAATAGCAGGATTAGAAGTGCTCCGAATTATTAATGAACCAACGGCAGCGGCATTGGCTTATGGGTTGGACAAAAATGAAAGCGGTACGATAGTTGTGTATGATTTAGGTGGCGGTACTTTTGACGTCTCGGTTCTCGAAATAGGGGACGGTGTTTTTGAGGTTAAATCAACCAACGGCGATACGTTTTTGGGTGGAGAAGATTTTGACCAATGTATTATAGACTACTTAGCCGACGAGTTTAAAAAAGAACAAGGGGTTGACCTTCGTGAAGATCGATTAGCATTACAGCGTTTAAAAGAAGGTGCCGAAAAAGCGAAGGTAGAACTTTCCAGCTCTGTTCAGACAGAAGTAAATCTGCCTTTTGTAACAGCAGATCAGACAGGGCCCAAACATCTAAATATTAAACTGACTCGGGCTAAGCTTGAAGCCCTTGTTGAAAAGTTGATTGAAAGAACAATTGACCCCTGCAAGTCAGCCTTAAAAGACGCCGGAATTACGGCAGGTGAGATTGACGAAGTAATTTTGGTGGGGGGCATGACGCGCATGCCAAAAGTACAAGAAGTTGTTCAAGATTTTTTTGGAAAAGAGCCAAACAAAGGCGTCAATCCTGATGAAGTTGTGGCTTTAGGCGCTGCAATACAGGGCGGTGTTTTGCAGGGTGATGTTAAAGATGTTCTTTTACTAGATGTGACACCTTTGTCTTTAGGAATTGAAACACTTGGCGGTGTTTTCACGCGCCTTATTGATCGTAATACTACGATTCCAACAAAAAAGAGCCAGGTTTTTTCTACTGCTGAGGATAATCAAAGTGCTGTAACCATTAGGGTATTTCAAGGCGAGCGTGAAATGGCAGCTGATAACAAATTGCTCGGTCAATTCGATTTAGTTGGTATTCCACCCAGCCCACGCGGCATGCCGCAAATAGAGGTAACGTTTGATATAGATGCGAACGGCATCGTCAATGTATCGGCAAAAGACAAGGCAACTGGCAAAGAACAACAAATTCGTATTCAAGCTTCTGGTGGATTATCTGAATCGGATATAGAAACAATGGTCCAGGACGCTGAAGCCCATGCGGATGATGATAAAGAGCGTAAAGAACTGGTCGAAGCGCGCAATCAAGCAGATTCGTTGGTTCACTCTACCGACAAAAACCTCAATGATTATGGGGATAAAATTTCTGATGAAGAACGAAGTAATATTGAAATTGCTGTTACTGCCCTTAAGGAAGTGCTTTCTAATGAAGAGGCAAAATCCGAAGAGTTAAAAGAAAAATCTGATGCCTTAATGGAAGCCGCTATGAAATTAGGTGAGGCTATGTACAAGGCTAGCCAAGAAGATAATGGTGAAATGCCAGAAGGTGTTAATCCAGACGATAGTGCTAGTGAAGAAAAGGCAGATGCTGGTGATGAAACTATTGTCGATGCTGAATTTGAAGAAGTTGATTCGGATGACAAAAACACAGAAGAAAAGAAATAGCTCATATCATAGATAATTGACGGTTAAAAAAGGGCAAGAAAGATATCAACGTATTTTGGGCCGCTATTACTTAGGCCTTTTAATTGCATGTAAACATAAGGTCAGCTAATGGCTAAAGATGATTATTATACAACGCTAGGAATTGATAAAAATGCGTCTCACGATGAAATAAAAAGGGCGTATCGTAAAATGGCGATGAAATATCATCCTGACCGAAACGCCGATAATCCAGAAGCGGAAAAGAAATTTAAAGAAATAAACGAAGCTAATGATGTGCTATTTGATGAGGAAAAACGCGCAGCTTATGATAGGTTTGGTCACGCGGCATTCGAACAAGGTGGTCACGGTGGGGGCGGTTTTAGCAGTACTGGTTTCGGTGGTGCTGGGTTTAGTGATATTTTTGAAGATATGTTTGGGGACTTTATGGGCGGTGGCCGTAGTGCCAGGCAAAGTTCTGGGCGTGGATCAGACCTTCGCTACAATATGGAAATTTCGATAACAAAAGCATTTAAGGGCAATAAAACTAATATAAAAGTGCCCACCTCAGTGTCGTGTGAAGATTGCAAAGGTATTGGCACTAAAGGCGGAAAAGCACCTGACACTTGTCCAGCTTGCAATGGCCATGGAAAGGTGAGGGCTCAACAGGGATTTTTTACCATTGAACGGGCATGCTCAACGTGTCAGGGCGCAGGTAAGTTTATTAATGATCCGTGTGCAAAGTGCAAGGGTTCGGGTCGTGTTAATCAAGAAAAAACCCTAGCAGTTACTATTCCCTCTGGGGTTGAAGATGGTACAAGAATTAGGCTTTCAGGAGAGGGTGAGGCTGGTCTTAACGGTGCACCGTCAGGTGATTTGTATATATTTATATCTGTTACCACTCACCATATTTTTCAAAGAGAAGGAGCAAACATTTATTGTGCAGTGCCTTTACCGGTAACAACGGCGGCCCTCGGTGGGCATATCGAAGTACCTACAGTCGATGGTGCTCGTGCACGAATAACAATTCCAACTGGCACTCAATCTGGCCATCAATTCCGCCTCAAAGGCAAGGGCATGTCCGTGCTTCGTTCAAAGGAACGCGGAGATATGTATGTGCAGGCGTCGGTAGAGACCCCTGTTAATTTGACGAAGAAGCAAAAAGAGTTGTTAAAAGAATTTGAGTCCGAAAGCGGTTCGGAGCACAATAACCCAGAATCTGACGGTTTTTTTGCGAAGGTTAAGGATCTTTGGGAAGACTTGAAAGATTAAAACTATTTTTTGGAGTAAAAAATGAAGGTTGGAATTATTGGTTGTGCCGGCCGAATGGGCCAAATGTTGGTTCTAGAGGTGGTGCAAACTAAAGGATGCGAGCTTTCTGGAGGTGTTGAGCAACCGGGACACGTAGCACTTGGTGAAGATGTTGCCGGTTATTGTGGTTCTTCGGAAAGTGGGGTTGTCATTTCCGACGACTTAGGCGTTTTGTTTGAAGCATCTGATGTGATTATCGACTTTTCACTCCCCTCTGCAACGGCTAAGCATATTGAGTTTGCAAAAACACATGGCACTAATTTGATCTTGGGGACAACGGGCCACGATGATAGCGATTTTTCTTTAATAAAAAAAGCAGCCGATAGGATTGCTATTGTTAAAGCGATGAATTTTTCAATTGGGGTTAATGTAATACTTGCTTTGACGGAAAAAGCTTCAAGTTTGCTAAATGAAGATTTTGATATTGAAGTATTTGAAATGCATCATAAGCATAAAATAGATTCTCCGTCGGGAACGGCCATCGCACTTGGCGAAGCGGCAGCAAGAGGTCGGTCTGTCCGATTAGACGATGTGTTGGTTAAAGGTCGACATGGTATTACCGGGGCAAGGAAAAAAGGTGACATAGGCTTTTCATCGATGCGCGGAGGAGAGGTTGTAGGTGATCATAGTATTATTTTTGCTGGGGAAAGTGAGCGTATAGAGTTAAACCACAAGGCTGCTTCTCGTCGTATTTTTTCAAGGGGGGCAATTCTAGCTGCCCGTTGGGTAACGGTCCAAAAACCGGGTTTATACAGCATGCTTGATGTTTTGGGTTTGAATAAAGATTGTTGATTTTTTTAAATTCTCTGAGCGGTACAATTAGTTAAAGCTTTTTTGATGAAGGTTATTTATGAAAAAAAGCGTAGTCCACGAATTTTATTCTATTTTAAAAGAGCAAAATCCGGAGCCGAAAGGCGAGCTGTATTATGTTAATAACTACACTCTTTTAGTGGCAGTAGTCTTATCAGCACAAGCCACGGATGTGGGAGTTAATAGGGCGACACGCCAGCTTTTTAGAAAAGTAAAATCCCCAAAACAGATGATGGAATTAGGCGAAGAAAAGTTAAAAGATCATATTAAAACAATTGGCCTTTATAATGGTAAGGCAAAAAACATCATACGGCTTAGCCACATGCTTGTTGAGAAATTTGGAGGAATAATCCCGGAAAGTAGAGCCAGGTTGGAAGAACTCCCAGGCGTTGGTCGAAAAACTGCAAATGTTGTTTTAAATATAGCGTTTGGTAAGCCTACAATAGCTGTAGATACCCATTTATTTAGGTTAGGGAATCGGACAGGAATAGCGCCAGGAAAGACGCCGCTCGAAGTAGAAAAAAAATTTGAGAAAGTTACGCCCCCGGAGTTTATGCTGCATGCCCATCACTGGCTAATCTTACTAGGGCGTTATGTGTGCAAAGCACGCAAGCCCGCCTGCCCAAAGTGTGCTGTTCGCGAGCAATGCTCATTTAAAGCGAAAACTATAGTTTTCGAATGATAATAGCTAATTGATTATTGGCAGGCTAATTAACATTATTTTTCAAACTGTTTATAATAGGCGGAGTAGTCAAAATGCTGGCAAAGCAGATCTTTTCATCCACTTTTTGGATGTTTTTGCTACGAACTTCAACGTGATCAACCGTAAGGGCGTTTTTTTGAGTAAAGAGAAATATATCGACTAAGCAAACCGTGCTTTGATATTGCCATATGCTAGCAGGATGTTCATTTCTTTTAAACTTTGGTGTTCCTAAAAGCTCTCTAACCTCAAGGCTATTCAATCCAACCAAACGTTCTTTGAAGTTCATCAGATTAATCTGAATATTATCTGGTTGTTTTCTTGTATTGGTTACAACAACTGCTGTCTCAATTTTTGTTTTGTTTAATTTTACTGGCCCAATTTCTTTTAGAATGGGTTTGACTTTAGTTTCTAAAACACGCGTTGCCTTATTCATTGTTTTTGGTTCATACGCACAAGCGTTTATTAAAAGGAGAGAAGAAAGACTTGTTAGAGCAAGGAGTACTGAGCGTTTCATTTAAGAAATCAGTTTATTGTATAACTGTATTTAATTATGATTTGCTAGCATTGTTTTTAGTTTCATCAAGTGAAGCCATATCCCCAACTATTTCGCCACCAGATTCAATGATTATCCGGCCATAACGAATCGAGCCTTCAATATGACCACCTTCATATATTGTTAGAAGGTCTTTAACTTTTAACGTGCCTTCAAACTTTCCGCTAATCTTAGCATCCTCGACTTCTGCTTTCCCTTTGAAATAACCGCTAGGTTCAACTTCAATAGTATGTGCATTATTTAATGTTGCCTCAACTCTGCCTTCTACAATGAGTTTTTCGCACGAATCGATTTTTCCACTCAAAACAATGTTTCTTCCAACGGTCAGTTGATTGTCGTCAGTGTTAATTGCTAATTGGTGTTCCGAAAGGGTTGGACCAACAGGCATTTCTGCAACGCGACGAGGAATATCAGGATGGAAATTAATAGAGTTATTCGAGCGAGTCTTTTGGCTATTTTTTGTTTTTGAGGGATTGGTATAAGATAAGTTGCCTTCGCTCCGTTTCTTAACATCGCTTTTCTTGGTGTTGTCTGTCATTTTAATTTCCAATCAATTATCCAAAAAGGAAATCTCAGATATAGATAAATATTACCTACTAAACTTCAAAGATAAAAGGCTATTATTTCTGTTTATGCATTAATTGTAGTAAAATTGGTCCTCGATTTTTGAATTAAATGCACCATAGCAGCAGTTGCTATTATAGGTGCAACCAAATTTATTAAAGGTATGGTCATTAAAAAGGAAACGATCCCTCCTGCGAGAATGATTTTAGTTCGGAATTTTTTAAAAATTTCCTTTGCTTGTGGAGGATTTATCCGCCGATGTATGGTTAGTTCAAAATATTCTCTGCCTAAAAGATACCCATTTAGCATGTAAAAGATTAACAAATTAAGTGGTCCAAAAAAAACCAGTCCTAGATAAATTGGCACAGCTAACACATTAATAATAATAGATAAAATGGTAAATTTTAATGTGATTAATAAAATTTCTGGCAAACTTTGATTGCGTGGTTCAGAGAGGTGGGGGTAATGCTTTTCTTCAACTGCCTTTGCCACGTTTTCGAGTAAAAACGCAACAATTAATGTTACAACTGAAGGAAATAAAAACCAAGTCATGACCAAAATCAATGTCCCCCCAAAAAAACTCAATATTTTTTGAAAGACTTGGTCAAAAACACCAAAAAACCAGCCTGTAGCTAAAATGTCGGTTTGAAATATAGTATAACCTATCACTAACCAAACTATGAAAAATAGGATTAAAGATCCACCGAGGCTAACCCAGACAATATTTCGCAGTGATTTGTCAAAAAGTTGAGTGAAGGCGAGATAAAAGGAATTTATCATCTATTGCCATTCTCCAGAATAAGTAAATAATGTCTGTTAGTGTCTTTAAATGTCTTTGCTAAAAATTACAAGTAGTCTATAGGAGCAGCTCTTACATCCCCTTGAAGCAGTATAATCGCTGAATATATTGGGCAGTATTGATATTTATTTGGTTTCATTTAATTCAAAATGATAAGGCGGTAATTGATGACGGAAAACAAATTTGACGTTGTTGGAATTGGCAACGCTATCGTTGATGTTTTATATCATTCAGATGATAAACTTTTAGAACAACAAAATCTTTCAAAGGGGTCTATGACGATAATTGATGCCAAACGAGCGGAAAGTATTTATGCAGAAATGGATTCAGGCACCGAGTTCTCTGGCGGTTCTGCAGCAAATACGATAGCTTGCCTTACATCACTTGGGGGTTCGGGAGCATTTATTGGAAAAGTCTGCCAAGACCAACTTGGAAAGTCTTTTACTGACGATATTCGTAGCATTGGTGTTTTTTTCGAGACCAAATCTAATAAAGAGGGTGTCCCTACGGCTCGCTGTCTTATTTTTGTAACCCCAGATGCTGAGCGGACTATGCAAACGTATTTAGGGGC
>CAZXSC010000028.1:10080-28198 GCA_964643045.1 uncultured Rhodospirillaceae bacterium | reverse complement strand
ACAAAACCAAAAGATGTCCGTCGAGTATTTGATACAGCTTGTAAAGTTTATGGCGGGGTTGATGTTGTAGTTTCAAACGCTGGTGCGGCATGGCAAGGCGAGATAGGTAGTGTTGATGACGAGATTGTCCGTAAGAGTTTTGAGCTTAATTTTTTTTCCCATCAAAGTGTTGCCCAGAACGCCATCCGCGTGATGCGAGCTCAGAATTTTGGAGGGTGTTTGTTGTTTAATGCGTCTAAGCAGGCCGTTAATCCTGGTGCGGATTTTGGCCCTTACGGGCTCCCAAAAGCAGCTACGCTTTTTTTAATGAGACAGTATGCGGTTGATCATGGCAAGGACGGAATTACGTCAAACGCAGTCAATGCAGACCGTATCCGGTCCGGACTACTCACCGATTCTATGATTTCAAAACGGTCAGAGGCGAGGAAATTATCAGAACTAGATTATATGGGTGGAAATTTGCTTGGTGTAGAAGTGACAGCCAGTGATGTAGCCAAAGCCTTCGTAGACCTAGCATTATCACCTAAAACCACCGCGGCAGTTATTACGGTTGATGGCGGTAACATTGCAGCAGCGCCACGATAATAGGGTTGCTTTAATTATTTCTACGGACAAACTAATCTGTTTTTATTCCGAACAAGGTGCACAAATAAAATACTATGTTTTTTGTTCGTTCGCCTTTATATCCTTGTACATCTGGAGCGCCTGCTTCGGTTTTTCGTTATTATGAACTACCGATCCAACAGCTTGAATCATGCCAATGGGACTTTTGGATTGGAAAATATTGCGTCCCATATCAACACCAGCTGCCCCTTGATCAACGGCTTTATATGCCATTTCGAGGGCTCTAAGTTCCGGAAGTTTTTTTCCACCTGCAATGACGATTGGAACAGGACACGCTGCCACAACTTTTTCAAAACCTGGTTCAAAATAATAACTTTTAATATAATGCGCACCAATCTCGGCACACATGCGTGTGGCTAAACTAAAATAACGCAGGTCACGGTCCATATCAGAACCAACGCCAGTTACGGCTAGCGTGGGAATACCATACCGAGTACCGGTATCAATCAATTTAACTATGTTTGCTATGGATTTATGCTCAAATTCTGCTCCGATATAAACCTGGGCTGCCATTGCAGCGGCATTTAAACGGATTGCATCTTCAATATCGACAGCGACAGTCTCATTTGAAAGCTCTGTTAATATACTCTGTCCAGCTGAACATCTGAGTACAATTGGTTTTTTTGTTTTAGATGGAATAACTGCTCGCAAGGCCCCTCTGGTACACATCAGGACGTCAGCATAGGGAATCAAGGGTTTTATATTAATATCGATTCTTTCAATTCCTGTAGTTGGGCCCTGAAAATATCCATGGTCAAATGCTAACATAACAGTCCGTCCTGATACAGGATTGAAGATCTGTGCTAGACGATTCTGCATACCCCAATCAAGGGCGCCCGAACCTTTGAGGAAAAATGGTTTATTCTCTTGGGCAATATTAAGGTGAAAATTCTTGCCTTCTTTAACATCATCTTTGTCTGCCATTATATTTTCCTTCTGGTATTTATTTTAATTACCCACATTTTGAAAATAAAATCCTATTTATAATTCAAATTATTACAAATCGTTATTTTAATTATCCCCTTTATCCCCATAATTCAGATTTATTAAACTATCTTAAAATGCTTCGATAATTTGAGACCCTGATTTTGATAATTAGAGCCAACATCAGCGCCGTATAGTATGTCGGGGGTCATGGTTAGGGGTTCGAAGACTAGGCGACCAACCATTTGGCCATCTTTTAAAACAAATGGTACATCATGGGATCGAACCTCCAGAACGGCGCGACTTCCGGAACCACCGGCAGCATCATGGCCAAAACCCGGGTCAAAGAATCCCGCATAATGCACGCGGAATTCACCAACCAAAGTGTCATATGCGCGCATTTCAGCAGCCTGATCTGGTGGGACGCTGACTGTTTCTTTAGATGCTAGAATATAAAATTCGTCAGGGTCTAATATTAAGGTTTTATCGTCTCTAGCTGATATCGGGTCCCAGTAATCTACTTGTTCATAATAGGCAATCTTCTCAATATCAATAACGTCGGCATGTTGTTTAGCCTTATATCCAATTATTTTATTTTCTTGGTAATTAACACTAAAACCGATTAAATCAACAGTAAAAGAAACCCCTTCGGCGGCGTTAAAATTACCCCGCCTTAGGCGGAGTTGTGATAATCGCGACCCTGTGTAGACCAAAACACTAAAAGTTAGCGGAGATATTTCGGCGTAAAGCGGTCCCGAATAGCCGGCTTCAATTCTATCAAATTCTGTAGCTCTATCAGTAATCACCCGAGTAAAAATATCCAATCTGCCAGTCGAACTTTTGGGATTTGCCATCCCAGATATATCCATTGGAAGAGCTAGGCGTTCTTGGACGGGTACTATATAAACACAACCTTTTTCGAGTACTGCACCATTGGTAAGGTCAATTTTGTGCATAGTCATATCCTCTAGTTTATCTTCCACGGTTGTTAAAGTGCCAGGCAAGAAGCTAGCTCGGACCCGGTAAGCAACTGTACCTAGTCGTAGATCAATGCTAGCGGGCTGAATTTGATCACTTGGTATTACCTGGCCAGAGGATAAAAATCTATTCTCAATAGCGGTATGTAATTCTTGCGAAGGTAAAATACCCGGTTTTGAATTTGAGCTCATGGTTAATTAGACCAAGTGACTACCCGAGGTTCTTGCGGAAAAAGTCTAAAGTACGTGAACCTGCTATTTTGGAGGACTCGCTGTCGAAGCTTGGGCGATGATCACACATAAAGCCATGGCCAGCACCTTCATAAACATAAATATCTACATCAGGTTTGGCACTCCTTATCAAGTCCACGTTTTCGAGGGGTATACCTTGATCCTCCGATCCAAAGTGAAGTTCCACTGGACAAGTTGATTCTAAATTCAAATTTTCATGAATGGCTCCGCCATAATAACCACTCGCTGCATCAAAACCACCTTTGCAGGCGCCAAGCCAAGCAACAGTTCCGCCATAACAATAGCCAACTACACCAATCTTTCCGGCTTCGGCAACCGACTCTCGGGCGGCGACTATATCGTTAACTGCATCATCCCATTTGACGCCAGCGCGTGTGGCTATACCTGTGTCTCTATCATCTGGTCCGTAGCCGAGTTCAACGCCACGTTCAACACGATCGAAGAGGGCAGGAGCTATAGCAAGGAAGCCTTCTTTAGCAAATAAATCTGTCACTTCGCGAATATGCTCATTCACCCCAAAAATTTCCTGTATTACGACCACTCCGCCGCTCGGTGTTTCAGATGGTTCTGCTTTATAGGCGCTTAAAGAATGTCCATCACCAGCAACCAGTTCGACGAATTTTCCCATTGGTATCCTCCACTAATATAAATTATATGTGTGATAAGGATGCCGGGCATCGAGCATCAAGTCAATTCTAACTTTATGCTGGTGTGAAGAATGGATAGTGCCAGACGGCTTATAAGCCGGGTTCTGTGCGCTTCACGCTAAACGCGAAGGCGATGACCATTCATCTGGGACGCCCGTTACCGGGTGCCTCATGCAACCAACCCAGATAACGGCGCGGAAACTCGCTTACTTAGCTACGTATTGCTCAGTATGTTATCTCTATTTGGTCTTGCTCCCGATGGGGTTTACCATGCCACCAATGTTGCCATTGATGCGGTGTGCTCTTACCACACCCTTTCACCCTTACCTTTAAAAAAGGCGGTTTCCTTTCTGCGGCACTTTCCCTAGGGTTGCCCCCGCCGGGTGTTACCCGGCATCGTGTTACCGTGGAGCCCGGACTTTCCTCTATATAAATTTACCCAATATATAGCGGTCATCCAACCGTCTGGCTGTGATGATTATATAGCAAAGAACATAAATACGGAAATAGAATTTATGTATTAGAAAATTTCTACAACAAGAGGTGGATCTAATGTTGTAGAATTATGAAAACTAAAACCTAAAGATTATTTGTAAGAATTTCTAACTTATCAAATAATTTTTGATCAGGTTGATTTCCACAGTTCAACGGTAAAAAATGGCGTTGAAAAGCCGTTATAGTGGCAGATAAATCGGTAGTGTCGTAGCCGTAGTCAGCTAGTGCCTTCTCAAAGTTTGATCCAGTAATTTTACACCTATTTTTTGATTTACGGCTTTCTGGCCAATTCCCGACCCCCTGTGTACTGAGTGTGTACCAATCAAATAATTCTCCTGGGTCTCTTTTGCGCGTTGGCGCAATGTCTGAGTGTCCAACAACGTTTCTTGGGGAGATTGGATGACGTTCAATGATCTCCTTAGCTATTTTGATTAGGGTATTCATTTGGTGAGTTGGGAATTGTTGGTAACCAAACTCATGACCGGGGTTTGCTAGTTCGATTCCAATAGAGCGGTCGTTAATATCACAATTACCTCGCCAACATGATTTACCGGCGTGCCATGCCCGTTTTCTTTCAGAAACAAGTTGAAATAACTGGCCATATTCATCAATTAAATAATGTGCACTAACCCCAGTGTTTGGGTTGCACATATGGTGTAGAGCTTCGTCTGTATTGGGCATTCCTGTATAGTGGATCACCAGTATGTCAATTTTTGCTGTGGCGGGACGATCATTATGGTTTGGTGAGCTATAATCGATTATTTTATCCATAAAAGTTAACCTTTTCTGCTCAAATTTATAATGAGCGTTCTTTACTTATTTGGTCATAAGCAGCATTTATGCTGCCCATTTTTTCGTTGGCAACCTCGATAAATTCTTGGGGCATGCCTTTGGCAATTAATGTGTCTGGATGATTTCTCCGGCATAGTTCACGATAGATTTTTTTTATATCACTATTTGATGCTGAACGGTCTATTCCTAAAATTTGATAAGGGTCAATAATATTAGCATCCATATAGCTTACTCGAATTCGATCAAAATCATTCTCACTCAAATCAAAACAGTACGCCACCTGCTTTAGAAAGCTCAACTCATTTGGATGAACGATGCCGTCCGCTAGTGCTATCTGGAACAAACCCCCGAGCAGATTTTCTCGCACCGCCTGGTCATGGACAAACATTTCACCAATTTGCTTGGCATAAGGTTCAAAGCCGTCTGCATCTTGGCGTGCTTCATTAAATAAACGGCCTACATCGGACATTTCGTTTTGTGGAATTTCAAATATGCGCTTAAAAGTATCAATTTCGCCGCGCGTTACTTGGCCGTCGGCTTTTGCCATTTTTGCTGATAGGACGATTATTGCCAACGTGAAAGCAGCTTGTCGTGTTTGTAATTTATCAAATTGGTGTGAATAAGAATTCTGGTTGCGCTGACGATCAACTGCGTGGCCAAAGGCAGTGCCGAGAATTGCGCCGAGGGGCCCCCCAACAGCAAATCCAGCTACGCCGCCTAATAATTTTCCCCAAATACTCATGATCTTTTATACCAAATGACCTTATGTTAGTTTTTTTCTGTAATAATGTATAGCTAATCACCAAAAGTGCACCTGGTTACATCAATATTGATTTATGTTCAAACCACATGCATTTTATATTGAGTTCAAGTTTGGATATAATGACTGATATTGAATACATCATTGAAACGGCATTATCATACCAGCGCGAGGGTAGGTTAGAAGAAGCTGCGGGAATTTACCAAGAAATCTTGGAGGCAAATCCCAAACAATCTGATGCAATGCATCTGTTAGGGATGGTTTTCTTTTCTAAGGGAGATTATGGGGGAGCTATTCGACTCATAACAGAAGCAGTCCAAATAAACCCATCAGTGGCAGATTATCACGTCAATCTATCTTCGGTTTATTTTGCTTTAAATGAGCTAAAACAAGCCAGGTTTCATGCTGAATTTGCTATAAAATGTGATTCTACTATAGCTGAGGCACACTATAATTTAGGTAATATACTGTTTATTGAGGGAAATGTTGACAGGTCATTAGCTTCTTTTAAGCACTCTCTTAATCTTGACCCCGATAATCAGATTATTTGGGCTAATTACTTATTTGCGTTGAATTTCTCAGTAAATTCAACCCCTGAAGAAATATATAGTATTAACCGTAAGTGGGGTGAGTCATTCGAACAAAAGATTAAAAACCAAGCGACTTTCGAGAATAAAAAAACATCTGGTAGGCAATTAAAGCTCGGTTATTATCTGCCGGAACTAGAAAAGCACGTCACGGCGCGATACTTAAGCGCGATTCTGGAACATCATGACAAGAGTAGATTCGAGTTAATTGGCTACGGTTACAGGACTGATAATAAAGTTGCCCCATCAGACATAGTTGATGCGTTAGATCGTTGGGTGGATGTCAGAGGCGTGGATGTTGAAGAAGTGGCCGAGATAATGCGCAACGATAAAATTGATATTTTATTACATCCTTGTACGTTTAAATCTCGATATAGAGACATATTAGCCTATCGTGCTGCGCCAATACAGGTCGCTTGTATTAATTTAGTGTCAACAACAGGTCTTAGTGCAGTCGATTATATGGTAACTGATGATTTTATCTCACCAGTTAATGCTAATGACTATCTATATACTGAAAAGCTTATCCGCTTATCCAGTTTCAATACGTATAAGCAATTTTCCGAGCTAAATATTGTGGATTCTTTACCAGTTAAGAAAAATGGATTTATTACATTTGGCTCATGCAATAATTTGATAAAATTAAATTCTGAAGTGTTAATGGTATGGAGTGAAATATTAAAAAGAGTAAAGAATTCGCGATTGCTGCTTAAACATCGTGCTTTGGATAATACTGATCGCCAATCTTCTTTGGCTAATTTTTTTGTCAATGCTGGGGTTTCTGAGGAACGCTTGATATTTCAGGGATTCACTTCGGACCGGTCGGATTATCTCAATGTTTATAATGAAATCGACATAGCGTTAGATCCATTTCCATTTGGTGGAGGTACAGTCAGTTACGAGGCTTTGTGGATGGGTGTGCCCATAGTAACTATTTTGGGTTCCACTATTATGGGAAGACTGACTGGATCCTTGATGCATCGATTGGGGCTTGATGACTGGATAACTAATTCAAAAAAAGAATATGTTTTGACCGCGGTCAATATGGCTGGCAAATTAATTGATCTATCAAATTTGCGGCACGAACTGAGAGCTAGAACTCAAAACACGATTTTTGATGTCAGAGAACACGTTTTAGAATTTGAGAAGGCGCTTGTGACTATATGGAATGACTATATTGGTTGAGAATTAGCTTTGCATTGTAATGTGGGCTATTTTTTTATCCTGGTAAAATTTAGTACAAAGATTGCGACTATGACAAAGACTAGTCCTATTACAATGTCTAGTGTAATTTGTTCATTAACTATAGGATAGGCAAGAATAATTGCTGATATTGGTGTTAATGTTAGATAGATAGCTGCTTGTGGGGGTGTAAGCCATTTAAGAGCCCAAGTATATCCAGTAAATTGTAGAGCACCACCAATAGCACCGAGAAAAAGAACGGCTATCCAGCCGGCCTTACTAAATTCGGGCGTAATAGAAAAAGTGTCTCCAAAACATGCAAAAGGAAATAAAATAAACATTCCTGCAGTTATGGATAACGCAGTAAATAAAACGGGGCCGTAAATAATAATTAATGGTTTAGATAAATTAGAATAAATGGCAGCACATAAAGCCGATGCAAGCATCAAAAATATGCCAAGAAAATTATTGGAATTTGCAGCGCTACCCATGGGCGACTGGCTTGCTACAATGGTGACTCCTAGAAACGCAAGAGCTACGCCGATGGCCTTTGTTTTGGTTAACTTCTCATTTTTTAGCAAACAACTAATTATCAGTGTAAAAATTGGCATGGTTGCTAGTGCAATAGCGCCATACGCTGCGGTTGTATATTTCAAGGAAGCCGAAAAAAACCATGGGAATAAGGTATATAACAATATACCTAAAATGATAATTGGGAAGATATGGTGGATTGAAATGTGCTGTTTTTTTAATCCTAGGATTAGACAAGGCAGTAGACAAATGCTGGCTATAAAATATCGGTAAAACGCTAGCGAGATCGGATCAGTTTCAAAAATAACAAAACGAGTTGCCACAATTGAGATCCCTGCACTCAAAGAAGAAATAGTTGCTGCAAAATTCGCCAGAATAACCTTATTCATAGTTAAATTTTTTAGAATATCTGCTTTTAGATATAAGAGAATTGATCATTAAGATTTCTTAAAACAGGAGATCAAATACCAACCAAAGTGGAATTTTAGGAAAATATCTAGGAATTTTGGTATAAAAGGTATAATTTTTTGTTGCTGTTGTGTGATAAAAATATTTTCAGAGCTCA
Organism: uncultured Rhodospirillaceae bacterium; assembly: GCA_964643045.1. Classification (GTDB taxonomy): domain Bacteria; phylum Pseudomonadota; class Alphaproteobacteria; order Rhodospirillales; family UBA2165; genus TMED23. The sequence goes on along the minus strand of CAZXSC010000028.1, from coordinate 19,862 downwards.
AACCCGAATCGCTCAAACTTTTGATTAACTCTTGTGCTGTGAAATGGCGATGAAAATATCCATCCACATAAAAATCAATAACGGTGCTGAGATTATATCCTTTAAAAATTTTTCCCTTAAGAAATAGCCATATTAAACCTTTAAAGTAATAAAAGATACTGGACTTGTGATAAACCATTACCAATCCTGTACCATTAGGTTTTAGAATACGAGCAATTTCAGCGAAGGCCGCTTCAGTGTTCTCAGTATGGTGAAGCACGCCCCATGACAGCACGTAATCAAATGAATCATTAGCAAAAGATAAACATTCCGCATTAGTTCTGATAACTTGTATTTTTTGTTTTTGTAACTTAGCGTTACGCTGCGTCATTTTGGTTGCACTTTCAGTGAGATCCGCGGAGACTACATCAGCGCCATTTCTGGCTAAGACCATGGAAAGCACACCAGAACCACAACCCAAGTCCAGAACTCTTTTACTTGTGTAAGCGGTGAAATCAAATTGTTCGCGTAAAAAGGGGCTGTTGGAAAAAAGAACGTCTTCAGCATGTTTGAAATCTTCGAGACTTTCTAATCGACGGTCTTGGCCCTCCCAATTTTTATATGTCATTGGCATGCTTTCCCACCAAAGACGATTCCTATTATTCCCATTTGGTGTATTTTTGCTGGATACTTCTCGGACGGCAATAAAAACGTTGTTATTATTTTGTTTTTTCATTTTAATATTGGGCCTGTCTACGAGGCATAAGAATTTATCATAATCTTTATTAATCGTAACGTTATTTGCAATTTTACAATTCTCAGACTTATTAGAGTTCTTTATTTACGGCTTTGCAAGTAGAAGACATTTTCGATTTGGTTGATATTCAAGCTAATAGAAAGAGTTTGATTACTGCCTTACTTAACGTGAGAAATCAAAGTCGAATTTTAAAGCGACGTGTTGCTTTGCTAAATTTTATGGTCTAAGCCACTATTATAATTGTTGCTGACCCTAATTTATTGAGTATTTGCATGAAAAGCCACTTTATGGTAGCGCGCAACCAAGACCCCTTCATGTTGTGTTATTTGATTGGATTTATTGTCTTTGTAGCGCCAGTCTTGGGATTTATTGCACCTAAAGGTTTAACGCCTGCCGTTATTTTAGGCGGGACAATAGGTATTATAATTCTACGTATCCAGAAACGGCAAATCAAATGGTTGAATAAACCATTAATTATCATTCTTCTTAGTGTGTGTCTTTGGTCCATTATTAGCTGTCTCTGGGCAGTTAATTTTACGTCTGCGATAGTTGGAAGCGCTAAGTTACTAGGGAATTTGATTGCTGGCGGGCTTTTCTATGTGGTGTTCCAGAGTTTAGAAAATTTTGAGAAGAAATTAATCTCAAACTATGTTATTGCAGGTTTTATATTTGTATTGTGTATAATAATTTTTGAAATTTTAACCGGCAGTGCACTTTATGCAAAACTCAAATATGTACCCCCTACGCCACATATTAGAGATCAAGCCTGGTTAAGCACGGCCGTAGTCGTATTATCTTTATTTGTTTGGCCAGTAATCCTTGCGCTTTATAAAAAAAATTTACCGTTTCAGACGAGAAAGAAAAAGGTTTTATTATTAGTTTGTACTCTTAGCAGTATTTTAGTGATTTCTGTTCAAATTGGATTTTTAAGTGGTGCCGCAGCAGTTATTTGTGGGATCATCGGTGCAAGTTTTGTCACAAATTTAGGTCAAAGCACCGGAGCGAAAGTCTTTATTATTGTCATAATATTAGCTTCATTAACACCTTTTGGCCTTAAACAGCTTGAGAATCCAATAGGTCAGATTAAGAGTGTTATATCTGTTCCTTACTCTGCTGAACATCGGTTAGCCATATGGAAATTCACAGCTGATAAGATTGTTGAGAAGCCGGTTAAAGGCTGGGGCATGAACGCTTCAAAATTTATTCCAGGCGGTGGGGTGTTTTTGTTTTCTGAAACGGGGCGACAATATGGCCGCGCTTTGCCGCTTCATCCCCATAATGTTATAGCCCAAATTTGGCTAGAATTAGGACTTCCAGGAATTGTTATGTTTATTGGCTTGCTTAGTTTTATATTATTAAAAGTAGTAAAATTGGATTACTCAAAGTTTGAAGTAGCGATGATTTTCGGACAGATAGCAACGGTCCTTGTGATTGCAAATTTGAGCTTTGGAATATGGCAAGCGTGGTGGATTGCAACGTTGTGGTTATCTGCAAGCGTAATGCAAATAGCAGTGCAATTTAATTTCTATGGAGAGAGTTAAAAGTTTGTATACGTCTTACAGAAATTTTTATATACCAATAATCTCGTTAACTTAGGTTTTATTGGGCGGGGTGTCCAAGTGATTCCAATATTTGCGATTTGGAGAACCGCCGGCGTGGGTGTCCCGTAATGCCAATATCGGAGATTGGTTCGTTAGATATTAATTTATTTATCAATGAGAATGTCTCGGCCGGGGCCTCCTTTTTCTGACCTACCCAATAATCAGCGTTATTAAAGCCAACTTGTTCAAAAAATTTGAACCAGCACCTCAGGACCTCCCGTCGATAACCATCAAAGTTCTTGTGATAATTCTTTGTTTCTTGGATTTTTCCACCTTCAGGGTGAAAATACGTACCCTTTCTATCGTTTAAATTTAAAACAGAGTTCAGACGAATTTTATGGGCTGCCTTGACAGCCAATCTTCGGAAATTAGGAAAGTCTTTAAAATGACGCTTAATTTTCTGCGTAAAAATTTTACGATCGGCACTCCATACTGCTAAGGTACAACAAACACTATCGGTGTGAAATACGACATGTGCTTGGAAAGAATCGACGAAGCGAACATTACCTGCAACGTGGCGAAAAATTTCTTCAACTTCGAGATTTACACCATCATCAGTTTGATTTTTGTGGGATCCCCGGACAAAATTAATGGTTTCATAGCCATCTCCTGACACAACGCCAGTTGTTAGTAATCGCCAGCCGTGATGGTGAATGTTGTCATGTGTGATATCTTTTGCCATATCTTTGATGGGGCAAAAGATATTGAGTGAGATGATAATATCACCATTATACAACAGAGGTATCATGAGCTCAGTGGCATTATGTAACAAGGCGGGGTTTTCTAACTGTCCACGGAGAGCGTCATGCAAAAAATCTCGGTCTTGACATAACTGGTTTATAATTGGTCTGGCCTTGTCATGCGCCTCATAACGATCAGGATTTTCTATAAGGGATCTTGACAAATCCAATATCGCTGGATGGTTGTGCATGAAAAAATCCTTTGCGAAGTTGCTGCAATCTACTCCGATTTAGATATTACAACAACAATAATATCGTCTGGCTTTGAATTGTTATGTTTTTTTTAAGAACGTTAACGTCTTAATCCTAGCATCTTTCTTAACTTTATTGTCAAAATGTGCGTCGCCATAATTTTCGTTGAGATTAAGGGCTTGCTTCGCGTTCTCCTAATAGTCCGCCTCTATTTTATCATGACCTTCGTATTGTTTTTTCCGGCATGTACAATTTCTTGCCCAGCATAAGTTTAGCAACTTATACCTTCCAGAAATATTGCTAGCGCTATTTTCATTACATTTATATTTTAATTATAATGCTAGTTAATACTATAACTTAGAGTTGAAAACATTAACCCGCATACATTGGGCCAACTTTAATAGAATACTTATAAAATAATGAATGAAACTGTTAATAATAAAAAACAAAATAGAATTAAGTGGGAGTTCTGGATTGATCGTGGAGGAACTTTTACTGACATCGTAGCTAAAAAGCCTAACGGTGATTTGTTATCACTTAAGCTTTTGTCAGAAGATCCTTTACATTATACAGATGCTGTAATTGAAGGTATCCGGCGTCTGCTCAATGTTGAAGATGGTGAATCAATTCCCCTTGAAAAAATTGGAATGGTTAAAATGGGCACAACCGTTGCAACGAATGCATTACTTGAGCGAAAAGGTGTCTCGACCCTTTTAGTTATCAATTCGGGATATAAAGATGCCTTGCGGATCGGTTACCAAAATCGTCCCGATCTCTTTGCCTTAAACATTCAGTTACCCTCAATGCTTTTTGATAGTGTTCTAGAAGTATCAGGCAGAGTAGACGCAGTAGGCACTGAACTTAAAGCGCTTGATGTAGATTTTGTCGTTGAAGGTTTGCGAGTAGCTTACAATAAGGGCATTGAGTCTGTTGCAATAGTTCTAATGCACGGGTATCGATTTCCCGAACACGAAAAGCGCGTTGCTGAAATAGCTAGAAAGATTGGTTTTAAGCAGATTTCGGTTTCCCATGAAGTTAGTCCTCTCATAAAATTAATACCAAGAGGCGATACCACGGTCGCAGATGCTTATTTATCTCCGATATTACGACGTTATGTTGACGAAGTGGTTTATGCGCTCGGAGATATTCAACTGATGTTTATGCAATCTAACGGTGGTCTCATAGATGCCCACCGTTTCCGCGGTAAGGACAGCATTCTATCAGGTCCAGCAGGTGGTGTTGTTGGTGCAGTCAGCACGGCTAAGGTTGCTGGGTTCAAAAAAATAATTGGATTTGACATGGGCGGCACTTCGACAGACGTTTCCCACTTCGCGGGTGAATTTGAACGGGAATTTAACACGCAGGTTGCCGGTGTCCGATTGCAGTCACCAATCATGAAAATACATACTGTGGCTGCGGGCGGGGGTTCCATACTCCATTTTGATGGGGCTCGTTTTAGGGTTGGGCCTGATTCGGCGGGGGCTAATCCAGGCCCTGCTAGTTATGGAAAAGGAGGGGAACTGACAGTAACAGACGCCAATATTTTGCTCGGTCGAATACAACCTAAATATTTTCCTCACGTGTTTGGATTAAATGCTGGTTCCCCTCTTAATACAAAAATTGTCAAATCTAAATTCAAAGCACTTGCTAAAGAGACAGCATTGTCACCGGAAGCTGTTGCTGAGGGATATTTAAGGATAGCAGTCGAAAATATGGCGAATGCTATTAAGAAGATCTCTGTACAACGTGGATATAATATTACCGAATATGTACTAGCGTGTTTTGGTGGTGCGGGTGGGCAACATGCTTGTGGTGTCGCTGACGCATTGGGTATGGAGACAATATATATTCATCCTTTAGCTGGTGTACTCTCAGCTTATGGTATGGGTTTGGCTGAGTTGCGAGCAATCAGAGAAACTACTATTGAAGAGCCACTTGCCGAAGAGAATTTATTCAGTATTAGAATTCAAACACAAATGTTGGCTAACGACGCGATAAAAGAACTCGTCGAGCAAGGTATTTTATTTGATGACATTGTAGTAAAAAAAATACTCCGACTGCGTTATCTTGGTACCGATAGTTCTGTAGAAGTCCCATTTGGCGAATTGTCTAAAATCAAGACTTCTTTTGAAAGAAATCACCGCCGTCGATTTGGTTTTAATGATAATGAACGCGTAATTATTGTTGAATCGGTTAATGTTGAAGCCTTTAATCAAATAGACCGTTTCGTAGAAAAAGAATTTTCCGATTTGACGGAATCAAAACCTAAAATATGCGATAGCGTGTTGGTCGTATTTGATTCAATTTCCGTTGATACCCCAATTTATAATCGCAAGGACCTTAAACCAAATCATAATATTGATGGGCCTGCTATTATTACCGAAGGGAACAGCACAACTATTATTGAACCTGATTGGAGTGCTGAAGTCACAAAATTAAATCACCTTATATTAAGGCGAATTAAAGCTAGGTTACAAACTTCTGCCCTTGGTACGGAGGCTGATCCAATAATGCTCGAAGTGTTCAATAATCTTTTCATGTCGGTCGCTGAACAAATGGGAGCCGTTCTTTCGAATACATCAAGCTCAGTAAATATTAAAGAGCGACTTGATTTTTCTTGCGCAGTATTTGATTCAAGGGGCGGATTGATCGCCAACGCACCCCATATGCCGGTGCACCTTGGCTCAATGGGTGAAAGTGTGCGAGCAATTATTAATGATCGCGGGAAGACAATTTCACCAGGTGATGTTTACGCTCTCAATGCCCCTTATAATGGGGGGACACATTTGCCCGATATAACAGTTATTACGCCAATATTTGATGATCAAGGAGAAAAACGTTTATTTTTTGTTGGCTCACGAGGGCATCATGCAGATATAGGAGGCATTACTCCAGGATCAATGCCTCCTAATAGTCGCAACGTTACGGAAGAAGGCATTTTAATTGAAAATTTTCTTCTTGTTAAAGAGGGGGTGTTGCGGGAAAAATCTTTACGTGATCTGCTTGCATCAGGTGAATTTCCAGCGCGAAACATTAATCAGAACATAGCTGATTTTAAGGCCCAGGTAGCTGCTAATGAGAAGGGTGTTCAAGAATTGTCAAATATTTTAGATCATTTTACTCTTCCTGTTGTCAATGCTTACATGGTTCATGTAAAAGAGAACGCTGCTGAGAGTGTTAGGCGCGTACTTGATAAATTGCCGGATGGTGCATTTGAAAATCACATGGATGATGGTAGTAAAATTAAAGTAGCTGTGCGAATTAATAAAAAATCAAGGTGTGCAGTGATTGATTTTACTGGCACTTCGCCACAATCCAGTAGTAACTTTAATGCCCCAAAAGCTGTCTGCCGAGCCGCTGTTTTATATGTTTTTCGTTGTTTAGTTCAGGATGATATACCGCTCAATGATGGTTGTCTGGAGCCCCTAGATATAATTATTCCAGAACGTTCAATTTTGGCGCCAGAATTCCCGGCAGCAGTGGTTGCGGGTAACGTTGAGACTTCGCAAGCAATAACAGCGGCATTGTTTGGTGCCGCGGGTGTATTAGCAGCTGGTCAGGGTACAATGAATAATTTTACATTTGGTAACAAACAGCATCAATATTACGAAACGATTTGTGGCGGTGCAGGGGCGACCGATACCTGTGACGGAGCATCTGCCGTGCATACGCATATGACCAATACAAGGCTGACTGATCCGGAATTATTAGAATTGCGTTACCCTGTAATTTTAGAAGCCTTTGGCATAAGAAAAAATTCGGGAGGTAAGGGAAAAATGCGCGGTGGTGATGGAGTTTTTCGACGCATTAGGTTTGAAGAGAAAATGACCGCGGCAATTTTGTCGGGCTCACGCAAGATTTTGCCATTCGGCTTGTCAGGTGGTGGTGCAGGCTTGCCGGGACGTACAACCATAATTACAAAAATGGGTGACGAAAAGATTCTTGGTTCAACAGACCAGTCAGAAATGGAACCCGGAGATATTATTTTGATTGAAACTCCGGGTGGAGGAGGCTTTGGAAAACAAATTACGTAGGCATCCCTTTTCTTTGCTCGACACTTTGCTCTAGGTTCCTTGAGATTTTTCTTGTCCGCGGGGCTATCCATAACCAAACAATCAGAAATAATGCCGTTGCAACCGTAAATGATGTTTGCAGATTAACATAGCCCGCAAGTGCCCCCACCATCCATGCGCCGCCGGCTGGACCGCCACGTAAAATCATCCCCCAGATACTCATAACACGCCCCCGTACAGATCCGTGGATAGTATTTTGAATGACCAATTGACCCCCAATTCCAGCGTATGTGGCGGCACCACTTAAGATTGCCGCACAACCGACCGCGATCCAAAAAGTGTTTGTTGTAGCTAGCGTAATTTGTGCTGCCATGGCAATAAACAGACCAATCATAATAAGTCTTATCAAGCCCTTGATTTTGCCAAAACTGCCTATAAGAATGGCTGTGATCATTGCGCCGCACCCCGCTGCTGAACTTAAAATAGCCAAACCTTCAACACCCATCCCAAAAATACCATCTGATATCCCCGCAAAAAGTTCGCGGTAAGCTCGCAGGAATAATGATACAGCTAATGAAAGTAGCAGAAAAATTTTTAGACCTGGGGTTTTAGAAATGTATAAAAGGCCCTGTTTAAAGGCTTCGGCAAACCCAACGGTTTTATTTTGAATGGCCTCTTCATAGCGAAGTGAAATAATGGATAATACTAATAAGTAACCTAAAAAACTAACAGCATTAGCAGCGAACGCATAGGTTACCCCTAAAGAGGCCACAATAATTCCACCTATGGCGGGCCCAATAAATTGTGCTAAGTTAAACATAGTAGCGCTGAAACCCAGAGCGGCTGGCAGATCCTCTTTTGGAACCAGGGAGGGTTGTATGGTCATTCTTAATGGTGTCCAGAAACCTTGTACAATACCGTTTAGCATAACAAATCCAAATAGAATCCTCATTGTAATCAGGTCTAGTGCTGAAAATACAGTCAGTAGCAAACCAATTAATAAAAGGGCAGATTGAGTGATTATGGCCATCTTTCTGCGATCAAATTGATCAGTTAAAGTTCCCGCATATGGCATAATCAAAATAGTCATTAAGGCTTCAGCAAACGCCACACCACCTAATGCGCTGTAAGAATCTGTTAACTCCCAGACAAGCCAGAAAAGCGCGGTTCTTTGGATCCACAACCCAATGTTAGATATCCATCCTGCTAAAGCATAAAAACGAAAATCTCGGTGTCGTAAAGCACGACCCATGCCGCGATTGCCAAGATCTGAAACAAAATATCCAAAATTACTCATGTGAAATTTTCTTTGGTAAAATAAATAATCCGCTCGAACGGACGTGTGTATTATTCATTTTTAGGTTTGTAAAAAACGTTTTGTTAGGAACCAAATTTTTTATTGTTTTTCGATGGAAGTAAAGAACGTTCAAGCTAATGTATAACTTAGTAAAATTCTAATTAAGGGTGTTTTAGCAGAACAAAAAATATTAACTTAAAAGTGATTAGTTAAAACAGGCAAGAACGTTTTTCAGGTTAACCGACACGAGACATTGAAACAATACACGTTATTATAATTTCTAACTTCGGCGGGTGATTTCTTCATATTTAGTCGTTAGTATTATAAAAGAAAAAGAAGGAGAAAGCGTAAGTTGCAGAAATTTCTTTTTAGCGCTTTATTTATAGTTATAGGGCTGGTTGGTGCAGTATTTGTTGTACCTAATTTTATTAGTTGGAATGAATATCGAGACGTTATAGCCAATAAAGTGTTTGACGCGACGGGTATAAATGTAGAGATCCGCGGTGATATCAGATTAGGCATCCTACCTTCCCCAGCTTTATTAATTAACGGCGTTCACATAGCCAATATTGAGGGGGCTATGACGGCTGATACTTTGACCGTTGATACTTTTAAAATGCGCATTTCTTTGGCCCCATTGATAGCCCGCCGACTTCAGATTAGTGAAGTAAAATTGATTAATCCTAGATTGAGTCTTGAAGTCTTATCTGATGGACGAACCAATATGACTTTTAAAAAACCCTTGCCAAAGGGGCTGGGTTTTTTAAATACTGAAAAGTTCAAATCAAATTATTCAAACAAAAACTTCTTGGACACATTATTAGATTTTCCACAATTCAGCCCATTATCGATCAGGGTAGATGATTTTGTGGTTCAAAATGGATCCGTTACATATCGTAATGATATAAAGAAACAAGTTGAACAGATTGAAAGCCTTAATGGCCGCTTTTCATTGGCATCTTTTCTGGGCCCAATGGAAAGTTCGGGTAGTGCGGTTATACGGGGTATACCAATTAAGTTTTCAGGATCAACTGGCTCGATGCTCAAAGACCGTACACTTCCTTTTAACATCCAGTTGGAAAGTATTAGGGGAGGTGCAAATATAAGTTTCTTAGGGGCTCTGATACGCATTGATACCGACCCTACCGTTAAGGGAAAGTTGACAATTAATGCAAAGAATTTTTCCAGGTTGCTTTCATTAAT
>CAZXSC010000028.1:0-10070 GCA_964643045.1 uncultured Rhodospirillaceae bacterium | reverse complement strand
AGATGATAGTTTGCGTCCACCAGCTATTCTGAACCATCATTTTTCAGCGGTAACCATACTTGAGTTTTCAAAAAAGGGTGGAGCATTTTCAGATTTATCACTAAAACTGGATCAGGCCCAAGGTGTTGGTAAAATTTCTTTTGATTATGGTGATGAAAACAATTTGAAAATAAAACTATCGGTTAATAAACTCGATATGGATTTATTATCCAAAGTTAAGGTGGTTGATAAAGAAACCACTACGAAAAAAAATAAAAATTCTTCACGGGCGGTTAATAGTCAGATTCTTTTGCCAAGTATCCAAACTAAACTTGAAACCGGCGGCCCTAAAATTAGCTTGAAGTCGATTCCGCAAGAGATAAATGCTGCTCTTGATCTATCCTTTGCCGCAATAATCTATAATAAAACAGTAATTCGCCAGGCAAAAATTAACGCAACCTTGGAAGAACAAGAAATTACTATTAGTCAGGCTTCAGCGCTCTTGCCGGGCAGTACAGATCTGGGCGTACAAGGTATGATATTTCACGATAAAGAATCAAATTTACCTATTTTTGACGGGGCTTTAGATCTTGCTACAAATAATTTGCGTGCATTATTAAACTGGATCGGAGCAGGCATTCCCAATGTCCCGAATGACCGTCTCAGAAGGCTTACGGTTGGTGGAAAAGTTAAAGTGAGTCCGAAGAAATTACTTATGAATAAGGTTTTGGTTCGAATTGATGGCACAAGAATAAGTGGTGCCTTAGATATGGTCATTCGGAAACGCCCTTCATTTGGGATTAAACTAGTAGTTGACCGACTAAATTTAGATGGATATTTGCAGAAATCAGAATCTCCAAAAAAATCTTCAAAGGCGTTGGTTATTGACTCTAATTCTACGCCATTGAATACGGAAAAGAGAAAAAAAACAATCTCGACGAACATTTTTCCTACTTTTTCTATACCAAAAAATATTGACGCTAATTTAGATGTAAAATTTAATAGTCTTGTAGCAGAGAGGATACCGTTTAGTGGGCTCACCTTAAGGGCACAAATAACCAATGGTTTGTTAAATCTTTCTAAGTTAAGGGTAGCCAATTTAGCGGGGATAACGGTTGATGTTGCGGGCAAGATTCGACAATCGCAAAATACCGGGGGGTTTCTTAATACCGAGTTTGAAAATTTGAACTTTAAAGTTCGTGGTAAAAACCCTCGACGCATTTTCAGTATATTGAATATAAAACCGCTAATTCCAGCAAGAGAAGTTGGCGTTTTAGAATTTTCGGGTAATTTGAGAGGTAAGCTAAGTTCGCTGACAATTTTGACTAATTTATCTTTGTTTGGTGGGGTGTATGCTTTAGATGGCATTTTAGAGCCTTTGAGAAAATCACCTCATCTAAGCGGTAAATTCTCAATACGTCATCCAAATGTAAAAACTTTAGTAAAAAAGCTTGGGGGCTTGTATCAACCTAAGAGAAAAAATTTTGGTCCCATAAAACTTAATGGAAATCTTAATGGAACAATAGAAGCAATGAATTTTTTAGGCCTGTCGGGTGAGATTGCTGGTGTTAAAATTACGGGTGATATCATGACCAATTTCAAAGAACGGTTACCAAGAATAAATGTTGATCTGGAAACTAGCACCATAATTCTTGATGATTTTTTACCAGTAGAAAGAAACAGAGTTTTTGATCAATCGTCATTGTATTTGAGGAACCGACAGCATCAAGAATTCACCAATAAACAATTGTTCACAAAAGCAAGTTATAGTGGTGTATCTCAGGAAATAACTCCCCACACACTGTTCATTAGATCTACAGCAAAAAATTTGGCGGTTGGGGTACCGTGGACAAATGAAACTATAGATTTCTCATTTTTAAGGAGTTTTTCAGGGGATGTTAAATTAAGAAGTGAAAGCTTAAGAATTAAAAGCTACCAAATTGATGATATTGATTTACAAAGCTTATGTAGGGATGGTGTTGTTGATTTAAAACGCCTAACGGGAAAAATCCATGGTGGAACGATAGAGCTAGATGGCAAATTGATAGCCGCGGAGGCCAGCAGTAAGCTTAAAACGCGTTTCAAAATTATAAATGTTAATACCGGTAAGCTCCTAAATTCTCTGGGAACAAGCGGTTTTCAAAACGGAGCCCTTGACATGGCAAGTGAATTAAGGACGCAGGGAAGTTCAACACTAGATTTTGTGCGTGCACTGAACGGAAGCGGCATAATTTCAATACGTGGCCTCGAATTTGATTCTGAAGCAAAAAAAGGCTCAACATTGTCGGGCTTTGCCGGCTTATTTTTATCCTTACAGCAATTCAGCGGAGCTATGTTAGGTACAAATTTAATTTCGAAACGGACTAATTTTAACACAAGCTTTCGTACTGAAAAGGGTATAATTCGTTATGAAGATATGACTCTTAAAACAGGATTTGGTAATGGGGCAGCTAAGGGTTTGGTTGATCTCTCGAATTGGCAAATTAATACAACAGGTGAGATTGAGCTGTCTAAGAATGTTTTTGGACAGCTATTTCTTAAAAGTCCAGACAAGCCTAAGTTCCTGCCATTCAAAATTATAGGTCGTTTGGATAACCCAAAAGTGAAACTAGAAACAGCAGTTTTGACTAAAGGTGGGATTGTTTTACCTCGTGCTGTGAATAAAAAACTAGACAAGCTTATTAAGAAGAGGGGTGTAGATAAACTACTCGAAAAAGTTTTTCCTCAAAGAAGATCAAATAATAAGAGAATCACAAATGATGAACAAAAGCGGATAATCCGAAGAAAACCAAAGGATTACCATAGTAAGAAAATAAAGACCGAAGAACTGCTTAAAGGATTATTGAGGGGATTGGCTAGGTAAGCCTCACCGTGAGGTGTTAATTCAGATCCATCTGCTCTACAATAAAAATACGGATCGCGCTAGATAAATTGTTGTTTGGTATTTTGACGCGCGCATTGTCAATTTCCGTAATTTGTTGATTGATCGATTTTCCTCGCTGATTGCATATTCTTTTTAGCCTTCTCCAAAAAGCGTGTTCTAAAGATATGCTAGTGCGGTGACCGGATAATAAGACCGAATGTTTTTCTGAGCCTGTGGACATGTCCCAATCCTCATTAGTTATCAGCCGTTAGATTGTTAAAGTTTATTTAAAAACAAATCATTACCTATATTAAGAGTAATTTACTCATGCCCAATTCTGGTAATGTACTTTCGAATAGACAGTATAAATTTAAGAAACCTTATTCTTTAACAAAATAACCTAATAATGTGATTGCCACTTTAAAGGGTGTCAAGAATTGACACAATAATGACGATCGGTTCCATTATTACATATATATAATTAGAACAATCGCTGTAATCCAAAGTGCATTGATAAGGCAAACGGTAGCAAACAAATAAAGGCCTTGCTGTATATCTTGTGGGCGAACTCTTGCAGTTCCATTGCCGATCCATGGCCCATCCTTTGTGTTTTGAGAGCATTGTTTTGGTCCACCTAATGCCAAGCCAAACGCTCCAGCAAACCCAGAAAGGGAGATACTTGGATCAAATCTATAATATTTGGCAATATGTTCAACTATAGATTTGAAACTTTTATAAGGGTTCGCTTTTGGCACAAACAAACTAGCTATTACAATTAAAAGACCTCCTAATAAGCTAGGTATAAACGATAAGATGACGTTAAGTTGAATGGCTGTGAAACCAAAATCGCGGTGGCGGTTTGTTTTATGACCAATCTTGTATTTTAATACGTACACAGCGTGATAAATGGAAAGGCCAATTATACCGAATAAAACATACCAGAATATTGGGGCTATAAGATTTATGATTAATGAGCTTGCCAGCTCCTCGAGTGTGGTGCGAGCTATGCCGTGAATATCCGTTTTTGCTGGGGATTTTACGTTAAGCTCATGCATGTGTTGGCGGGCCGCCTCTACTCCATTATTTCGAAGTATTAGCCTAACTTTCTGGGCTGTTTTACATATATTTTTTTGTTCAATTAGGAGAAGTATTAAAATAATTTCTAAAACCCAGGCAAATAGTAGGTTTTGGCTTAGCCAGGCAACTTCCCAACTCACCATACCGCTTAACAGTAGTATAATTATCGATGTGATACACCCCCGAATGGCGCGGTCTAATGGACTTCGATTGTCCCGATTTAACTTTCGATCAAACCAATCAATTAACCATTCAAGGCTGATTATTAAATATTTTTTGAAATGAATAATTAATGTGGCTTGCCCTATAAACGTATCAATCACTAAAGCTATTAGTAATAATATTAGTGGAGTAACAGAGCTGTGTTCGTTTAAAATGCCGAATAAAAGCATAGGCGTACCATGACGCCCTAGACATTTTGCGTCAATAATGTATTTGATGATTAATTTTTCATTTATTACACTATTTCTCAATAGGGTTCATATTTTTCCGAAGGTGTACTAAAGGAGAAGTAGTTTATGCCAATTAAACACGTATATTTGTACTTAGCGCTGGCTATAGTGATTGTTGGTGTGGGTTTTGGTTTAAAGGCAATTAATCCTGAAAAAAAAACATTACTGCAAGAAGGGGGGGGTGCAGAAGTAGAGACACATTCCATCGGTATTCCGGATATTGGCGGGGAATATTCGCTTGTTAACCAGGACGGTAATACAGTTTCAAATGAAACTTATCTGGGAAAGTATGTGTTAATTTTTTTTGGCTATACATTTTGTCCAGATGTTTGCCCTAATACCTTGACGACTTTTTCAAATGTAAAAAATATGCTCGGTAGCGATTCTAAAAAGGTAAAACCAATATTTGTTACGGTTGACCCTCTGAGAGATACACCAAAAAATTTAAAGGCCTATCTTGCACATTTTCACGATGATTTTGATGGATTAACGGGAAATGTTGACCAAATTGAACAAATTAAAAAGGAATTCCGAATTTATGGTGTAAAATCGCAACAAACCGAGCAGGACAAAGAAGACTATTTAATGGATCATTCAACAATAAGTTACCTTATCGGCCCGGACGGTAAATTTATAACTTTTTTCAGATATGGAGCCGATGCTGAGGTGATCGTGACGAAGCTTAAAGAACATTTGTAATACGGTTTTGTAAACGTGCGTGAAAATATACCCTTTTGGAAACAAAAAGAATTATCCGGAATGTCTCCTGATGAGTGGGATGCTTTATGCGATGGTTGTGCCAAATGTTGTTTGCACAAAATAGAAGATGAAACAGATAACAGTATTTACTACACAAATGTTGTTTGTAACCAGTTAAACGTGAATTCTTGTCGTTGTAAAAACTATCATAAACGGACGACTTTGGTAGCGGATTGTATTAAGATTACAAAAGATAATTTGTCAAATTTAAACTGGCTGCCTAGAAGTTGTGCTTATCGCCTTTTGAGTGAAGGAAAAGATCTGCCGTGGTGGCACCCGCTTGTTTCAGGTGATCTAAATACAGTGCATAGCGCAGGAATATCCATCAGAAAACGTTGTGTTGTTGAGACCGAGGTTATTGATATTGAAAATCACATTGTAACTTGGCCTAATGAAGATTAGAGAAAATACCCGAATCGTGACTTTAGAGGGAAGGGAGCTACTACTGAGAATTAGGTGGAATGCTCGTGCACGGAGAATGATTTTACGGGTGGATACGAACGAGGGCGGTGCTCTGGTGACACTTCCCTCACGCGTTGGCGAGCGCGAAGGCCTATTGTTGGTTGAGGAAAAAGCCGATTGGATATTTAGAAAGTTAGACAGTCTTCCACCGAAGATTCTTTTTAAGAATGGGACCCAAATTCCATATTTAGGTAGGCGCTACATTATTTGCCATGATCCCGATCAAAAGAAAATAGCGATTAAAACTGAGAATGAAATTAGAATGGGTGGCCGGCCGGAACATTTGTCGCGGCGGCTTGGGGATTGGCTTCGCCGAGAGGCTAAAACTGTAATTCAACCCAAAGCTATTAATATGGCTGCTAAGTTAGATAAAACGATTGGCTGCGTAAGCATTAGGGATACTAAATCCCGTTGGGGTTCATGTGCGCCAAATGGCAATTTATCTTTTTGCTGGCGCCTAATTATGAGTCCCGAATGGGTAATTAATTATGTTGTTGCGCATGAGGTTGCGCATCTTAGCCATATGAATCATGGTAAAGAATTCTGGCAGACTGTCAGCAGTCTTAATGTGTCGGTAGTATCTGCTCGCACCTGGTTAAAACAAAACGCCGAACAGTTACATAGATATGGCTAAGCTTCTTAATATTACTCTATTCTAAATGGTACTTAATAAATGTAGAAACGTAAGAATTGTACGCCAACAAACCTATTTTATTTTTGGATCTTTTATTCGGTGGAGGCGATTGGCAGCTGTTCTAGCAAAACGGACTATTTGTGTTTGCCGGCAGGATAAATTTAGTTTTTTGATTGGAGACGGACGTATTGTGACAGCATTATATGCGTCGGCAATCATAATACCGCAATCCTCTGGTAGGAGTTCTAACGGAAAACCGTTTGCGACAGCAAAATAAAATTCATCGATAAATGGTATATACTCTCGCCATGTTTTATCGGAACGGAAATCATCTACGGAAGACTTTATTTCAACAATTATACACTTGCCGGATTTATTCAGACCGATAACGTCTACTCGTCGTTTTGAAATAAGTTTGAATTCTGTCAGTGGGCTATAGTTCAGATTGCGTAAATATCGGCAGATACCACGAGAAATGTCATTTGAGTCAAAAGGACCCATTACGGGGATTTCCATTTTGAATAAGTCTAGCGATTTCTATTTGTTCATGATATGTTCCTTTATTTTTCAAATCTATGATAAAATTTACTTTTTTGCACGCGATTTAATGCGTATAGAAGATTTAGTGTGTATAGAATTTGTAGGAGAATAGGGCGAAGAGGTACTTCTATTGGAATTAAATCGATCGGATATAGAACAAATCTTGAAGTTAATAGACGGCGCACCATTCGATGTAATACATATCGAGTGGAAAGGCCTGAAAATTTCTCTAAATAGAGGTTCGGACGGAGCTTTTGATCAAAATAAGATTTCTGCCTTCTCTTCTGCACCAAACGCTACTTCTAATGATACCGCAAATACACCACATCCGCCATTTTCTAAAGGTATTTTGAATGTTTCAGAGCAATCGACGTTATCCACACATCAACATATTAGGGACGAGATTGTAGAATCTGATGTGTCGGTTGCGGTTAAGGCGCCGACCGTAGGTATGTTTTATCGCCGTCCCGAGCCCAGTGCCCCACCCTTTGTGGAGGAGGGAGCAACTGTGGATGAAGGTGATACGCTTTGCCTTATTGAAGTGATGAAAGTCTTTACTGCTATTACGTCTCCGAAAGCAGGTAAAGTTGACCGGATAATGGTTGATGACAATGCAATGGTTGAACATGATCAAATTCTGTTTTTAATAACTGAAAATGGTACGTAAAAAGCCTCAATTTATGCGGATACTGATAGCAAACCGCGGTGAAATCGCTGCACGAATTGTACGGACCTGCAATGCACAAGGTATAGAATCCGTCATGGCGGTTTCAGCCGCTGACCGAGATAGCTTGCCAGCAAAGCTGGCAACGAGCTCTATTTGTATTGGCCCGGCGGCACCTCGGGATAGCTATTTGCGGCCGGAGCTTATTGTTCAAGCAGCACTAGGCTCGGAGTGCACCGCGTTGCACCCTGGTTATGGATTTCTATCCGAACAACCGGCACTAGCAAAGTTATGTTCCGAAAATAATGTTTTATTCATAGGACCACGTGTCGGAACCCTTGAGTTAATGGGCAACAAACTTACCGCGCGCGCAATAGCTCAAGAATGCAATGTGCCATTGCTACCGGGCTCAAATGACATTACCGACCTAGATCAAGCCAATACAGTTGCAAAGAGAATTGGATTCCCGGTACTTATTAAAGCCGCTGCAGGCGGAGGTGGGCGTGGTATTAAAGTGGTGCGCGTTTCCAGTGAAATGGAGCCAGCCCTAATGATAGCGGCCTCCGAGGCGGAGGTGGCCTTTGGGGATCCCACGCTATACGTCGAAAAGTTTGTAGAAGACGCTCGGCATGTTGAGGTTCAACTCTTAGGCGACGAGTCTGGTAACATTATTCATCTGGGCGAAAGAGATTGCACGTTACAACGTCGACACCAAAAGGTTATCGAAGAGGCACCAGCAACTAGAATACCCGATCACGTGTTGACAAATATGAGAGAGGCTGCACTCAGTATCGCTCGTGAGGTCAATTATTTGAGCGCAGGAACGATCGAATATTTATATGATAAGGTTAGTGGAGAATTTTTCTTTCTCGAGATGAATACAAGATTACAGGTCGAACATCCAGTAACTGAAATGGTGACCGGTACCGATATTGTGGCCGAGCAAATTCGAATAAGCCAAGGAGAAAATCTTCAGATTTCTAATGATACGCTTGCGATAAATGGCCACGCGATCGAAGCAAGGATAACGGCTGAGTTGCCGGAAGAAAATTTTCGACCATCGCCTGGGAGGGTTACAGATTGGTGTGCGCCGAAAGGTGATGGTATCCGAGTTGATACCTATTGTGAAAAGAATGGCCTTATTCCTCCATTTTACGATTCACTTATTGCTAAGGTAATAGCCCATGCTCCTACTAGGAAAGAGGCAATAGCTAAATTGTCAAGCGCGTTAAAGGAACTTGTTTTGGAGGGTATTGGTACTAACAAAAATTTTCTTATGAAGCTTCTAGCTCACGATGATTTTATTTCACAAAATCACAACACTGGTACTATCGATGGAATTTGGACAAACACCTAAATATCATTCGACCTAAAGAGGAATTTACAACGTGAATAAAATGTCTTTTGTGGATACAACACTCAGGGATGGACATCATAGTCTTTGGGCCATGGGAATGCGGACCGGGATGATGGTTCCAATTGCCGAACAAATGGACGAGGTCGGATTTAAATCGATAGAAATTTGTGGTGCAGGTCATCTAAGAAAATGTATTCGAGAACTCAAGGAAAATCCTTGGGAACGCATTCGTCTTATGGCTAATAAAATTAAAAAGACCCCGATCACATTTATGATGGCATCCACTGTTACCGTATTTGATATAACGCCTTATTCCGTTCTCAAAGTATATATAGAAAGATTAGCCGCTCACGGTATCAACCGTGTGCAAATTATAGAATCGTCCAATGACTTCGATAATCGACTTCCGGCAGTTTTGGATATGCTAAATGAGGTAGGAATACAAATCGTCATCGGGTTGGTCTATTCAATATCTCCGAAACATACAGATGAGTATTATGCTAAAAAGACTTCTCACGCTGTCTCATTCGATCCCGATGCTTTGTTCATCAAGGACCCAGCTGGTCTATTAACTCCTGAGAGAACCAAAACACTCGTGCCAAGTGTTCTGTCCCAAGCTGGTAGAGTACCAGTTGAGTTTCATGGACACTGTACCACCGGCCTTATGCAAGCTTGTTATGCTGAAGCTATGAAGTTGGGTATTGAAACCGTCCACACTGCAGTTCCTCCGCTTGCAGACGGCTCATCACAGCCTTCAGTGTTTAACGTCGAGAGAAATGCCCGTTTGCTAGGATTCGAACCGTTGATTGATGTTGAAAAATTGAAACCTATTTCAAGCCACTTTACTGAAATAGCTGAACGGGAAAGATTGCCCATTGGGGCACCACTGGAATATAATTTGGCTCAATACATTCACCATATCCCGGGGGGTGTAATCTCTCATCTAAGACATCAGTTAAACCAAATAGGTGTTGCCGATCGTCAGGATGAAATTCTTGAGGAAGTTGGAAAAGTGAGAGCCGAATTAGGATATCCAATCATGGTCACTCCTTTCTCTCAATTCGTATGTGCTCAAGCCACCCTCAATGTGATCGCTGGGGAGAGGTACAAACAAATCACAGATGAAATAATACAATTCGTTATGGGACATTGGGGTAAGGAAGCAGCTGCTGATATTGAGCCAAATATTAAAGATCAAATTTATAGCGCCCCTCGGGCAAAACATTTTCAAAATTGGGAGGTTGAGGAGTTGGAGATATCCGAAGTAAGACAAAGATTGGGAG